>JANNGV010000708.1:0-8397 GCA_031404055.1 Chloracidobacterium sp. | reverse complement strand
TATAACGAAGTCACCGGCGGTATCTCGGTAATTTCGTGGGGTGCTCCGAACGACTTCCCGGTTGCAAGCTACGATACTCACTAGAATTTGTCGTATCTAAAATTGTTAAGGCTGATGGCTTCAGGTCGTCAGCCTTTTCGTTTATTGCGGCAATCTGCAATAATTTCTCATTGAATCCGATGGATCATCTCACGGCTACAATTCAGAACGCCTTCGCAGAGAAACGTATAGTCATCGTCGGCGACCTCGTAGCGGACCAGTTTCTGCATGGCACCATTGCCCGCGTTTCGCGCGAGGCCCCGGTTTTCATTCTGCGTCATGACGACACGGACACGCGGGCCGGGGCCGCCGCAAACGCCGCCGTCAATATAGCCTCGCTTGGCGCCGAACCGGTCCTCGTGGGACTGACCGGAAACGACCACATTGGCGAACTGCTGCTGGAAAGCCTTCGGCGATCAAAAGTTAACTGTGATTTTGTCGTGTCGGACCCATCGCGAAAAACGACTACAAAGGTACGCGTTCTGGCCGGACAGCATTACGCCGCACGCCAGCAGGTTATCCGAATCGATTACGAAAATTCCGATGAGATTGGTGACGGTATAAGGCAGCAACTTCTCTCAAACTTCAAGTCCGCGGCCGAAAACGCCGATGCCATAATAATTTCGGACTACAATTACGGCGTCGCGGACCACAGCGTTTATGACCTTGCCCGTCAAATAACCGGAGACCGATCCATACCTCTGCTGATCGACTCCAGGTTTAGATTGAGCGACTTTCCGAACGCTACAACGGCGACACCGAATCAGGACGAAGTCGAGCAGCTTATCGGAAAGGATTTTACCGTAGAGCAATGCTTGGCGCTCCGCGAGAAACTCGGTTTCGAGTCGCTGCTCGTCACATGCGGAAACCAGGGGATGCTTCTCGTAGAAAAGAATGCTGAGCCGCAACGCATCGCGGCCATAGGTTCCGCCGAACCGGTTGACGTAACCGGGGCGGGCGACACAGTGATCGCGGTTTACGCGTTGGGCCTGGCGTCCGGATTGTCGTTTATTGAGGCAGCCGAGATCGCAAATCATGCCGGCGGCATTGTCGTTATGAAGAAAGGCACGGCCTCCGTCTCGCCCGCCGAGCTTCTCCAATCAATCGAGGCGAACGCTAAATTAGACACGCTCAAATCTTCTGCTTAGACCGCGAATGGCTTTTAAGAACATTATACTCGATAGTGACCAGCTAATCAGCCAGGTCGCCGAAGAGCGAAATAACGGCTCAAAGATCGTTCTAGCCAACGGCTGCTTCGATCTGTTTCATGTCGGCCACATCCGTTATCTTGCCGGTGCGAAAGACCTCGGCGACTTCTTAATAGTGGGCATAAACTCAGATCGGCAGGTCAGACACTTAAAGGGTGAGGGTCGGCCTTTTATACCTGAAAATGAGCGGGCGGAGATTGTTGCGGCGATCCGTTTCGTCGATGCCGTAACAATCTTTGATGAGCCGACGGTCGAGGGGCTGATCATGGCGACCCGCCCGGATTTTCATGCAAAAGGGACCGACTATACGACGGAAACAGTGCCGGAACGCGACATCGTCAGAGCATACGGCGGGCAGGTCGCGATCGTGGGCGATCCGAAGGATCATTCGTCCACGGATCTGATCTCGGTAGTTTCAAAGAAGATTTAACCAGACAGACCAAGACAATTAACCGCAGATGAACGCGGATGAACACAGATGAAAGCCGGAGCGACCTAATTCTTTTTCTTTTGATCAGCGTTCATCCGCGTCAATCTGCGGTTAAATTTTTTCTCCGCGTCCCTTGGTTTCTACGGTAAAATTTCCCAAGTATGTTCGAAGCTCGAAATAAGGCCGACCTGATTATTGAAGTCTGGGAAAAGCTGGACTGCGAAAGCGTCGGAGCTGAAGAATTACTTGCGATCGAACAGGCTGTTCTCAGCCAGTTTGGTAAATCTGCCGTCGATTCGCCAATGATCGTGGCCCGACTTTTGGCCGACGAAGGTGCCGTTTTACGCCATTCGGAGATAATGAATCTTTTCGTCGAGCGATATTCAGACAGGCCGTACGATCCCGCGTTCAGAAACGTGTTGAACATCGCGGATTTCGACGCCGCGTTAGCTTCTATCAAAAGACTTGAAAACCTGCGTCGTAAATTCTTAGCCGAAGGCGACCAGGAAGGGCTTAGACTTATTCGCGAAAAAGGTCAGCAAGGGCGAAAAAATGCGCTTGAGCTGGCCGAAAGCAAACAATTGGAATTGGTTGATCGACAGAAGAATGCGGAGATCGCCGAATGGCTAACGCTTTGGATGCAGTCGCCGGAAATGTTCGAGATTTGGGTTACATTGAGACGTTCGTCTGCCGACTTCAAGCACAAATTTGATGTTGCGAACGCGGACTAGTAGTCTAGGCTTTCAGCATGACCGACGAAATTTCGGCTTCGGTTTCTCTTATTCCTTCTCGGTTCTCTTGATCCGTGGTTGGATTTACCCGGTCACCACGGATCAACACGATCTATTTAGCCCATGCGTCGTTTCTTTGCACCACCCGAAAATTTTATAGACGGGAAAGTCGCGCTCGGCCCTGAGGAAACCCGTCATCTGCGGGACGTTTTGCGGCTGCACGAAGGCGACCGAGTTTCTGTATTTGACGGCCTCGGCCGCGAATTTGCCTGTACCGTAAAAAAGATCTCGAAAAAAGACTCGGTACTTTCGCTAATTGAAGAAATTTCTCCAACCGCACCCGAATCGACGCTTGAGCTTACGCTTGCCGCTGCAATATTGCCGGGCGAAAAATTCGATCTTGTCGTGCAGAAAGCGGTCGAACTTGGCATCGTAAAGCTGCAGCCGCTATACACAAAACGCTGCGAAGCGAAGCCCGAAGCCAGTGGAAGTCGGCTCGAACGATGGAGAAAGATCGCCCTCGAAGCCGCTAAACAGTCGGGCCGTGCAAAGTTGATGGCACTTGCCGAACCCGTCCGGCTAAGCGATTTTTTACTTAGGCCTTTGGTTAAAGACGAAAGTCTTATCTTCTTCAGCGAACGCGACGGAACCGGATTCCCCGAAATAAAGGCGGGCAAAAAAATAACCGCCGTTTTCGGTCCGAAAGGCGGTTGGGATGATGTAGAATTGGATGCAGCCAAACAAGCCGGGTGCGTCGTAATTACCTTCGGCGGCCGCATAATGCGTGCCGAAACGGCGGCGATCGCCATGTCGGCGATATTGCAACACCGTTTCGGCGACCTTTCCTAAATATCCGTCTTTATTACTCTTGGACGATAATAAGCATCTCCGCGCTGCGTCATCTTCGCCTTTTCGCCTAGAGTCTGAATTACAGAATCGAGCAATTCCTTACTAGAGAGCTTAAAGGTCGTAACGCCGCGGGCGTCAGCATCAGGGTCGTTGAATTGAAGCAGCACGTATCGGCGTTTTTCCTTGATAAACGCTCCCGCCAGACCGGCGCCGGGCAGCGGAATGTTACGGATCACATTGCCCGTATTCGAGGTCACGGACCTCGATTGAGGTGATACAACGATCAGCGATTTGTACGGAATGCCGAATCTTTCCTTTTGGTCTTTGCCGAGAAAAACTATACGCTGGTTCTCATCATCAAATTTCAGCGTGCCGGTTTCCTTTTCCGTAAATCCAAAAAGCCCGCCTTCATATTTTGCCGTAAATGATGCAGGAGCAGGTTTTGCAGCGACACTTGGCTTCGCCGCGGTTTCAACCGGACGCAGCTGAGCAAAGGCGATGGCCGAAAAAGACAAAACGATAAACGACATCAAAACTAATTTCTTCATTACTTTACCTGTGGGGAAGTCGATTTTTTGAATATTCAATTGTTATAGACGCCAAAACCGAGAAATTGGTTGTTATTTCACAGCCGAAAATTCTAACACGTCCCGGTATCTTGCAAGACGTTCCTCTGCAATTGCCACGTATTCGGAGGAGATTTCCGATCCCAGCCATCGGCGCTTTAACAGATGTGCCATTTTTGCCGTTGTCCCGCTGCCCATAAAACAGTCATAAACAATATCGCCTTCGTTCGTCCACGAAAGAATTTGGTCCTCGACCAGCTGTTCCGGAAAGATTGCCGGGTGCCCAAAGGCGACCTTATCCTTCGAACTTGAAGTGCCGACGTTATAAGCAAAAATGTTGCTTACTTTCCTTTCGGATTTTATTTCGCGGCCTATGTCCTCATCCGGTACGTTGCCGCGTCCTACCTCGGTAATTCGAAAAGCCTTAATTTTTTGGCCTGCCGATTTGGTCGGCTCGGTGATTGGATTAAAAGTTTTCGGCTGCCCTTTCGAAAAGCAGAACATATATTCGAAGCACTGCCGGTAACGCTTGCCGCAATCGCTCGGGATTGGGTTGTTCTTTACGTACAGCATCGTGTCGTGAACCCGAAACCCGGCGTCTTTGAAAGCGAAAGCATGCTTAAAGCTCGAAAGTGTCTCGTCGCCGTTGACCGTTCGGTCGCCCACTACCCAGATCACGACGCCGCCCTTTTTGGTTTTGTGATAAAGCGACGCAGCAATTTCCTCCACCGGAAAATGATAACCATTGTAATCTCGAAGATCGTCGTACGGCGGACTCGTTATCGTCATATCGACAAAATCACCCGGCATTTTTGCAAGCGTATCGATGCAGTTTTCGAGGTATATTTTGCCTAATTCCATTCGTATTTAGTTTTTACCGAGTCTAATTGGATCTAAACCATCCTTCTTGTTTTGTTCATTCTTGTTCGTCTTCGTCCGTGGTCGGATTTAAATCTTAACCACCGAATAGGAGGAGCAAGCACGAACAAGAAGAACAGGAATAGGAAAAGAGATTGCTTTTCCAGGATCATTAAAAAGCTAAGTCCTTACAGCAGCGAACGTCCGCTGCCATTCGAGATTTTGCATAAGAACGGAAAGACGCTGGCGTTCAGGCTCCAAGAGATCGGTGGAAACCTGCGTTATTATCGCCTCCATCAACGGAACGGCGAAAAGTCCGGCATGAGAAATGACCTGCGAATAATAATGAAGCCGGACCGCTCCGTCAGCGTCGGTGTGGAATTTTTTTACAGTCGGTTCGTCGATCTTGTACACATCCTGCCCGGCTGGCACTACATGCCGCGGTATCTCATGACGCGCGTTCCCGGTTTTATCAATGCTCCCGAGCAGTAAAATCCCAAGCAAAATTCCCTGCTCATTCAAATAATCCGGCGTGAAATTGGCCAATGAAGGTTTAGGGCTTATGCGAGGACCGTAATTCGCGTATTCAGGGTTTACCAACTTCGAATCGTAGATCACTCCGACCACATCGCCATCAGCCATAGGAACGCTAACCCACTGCGCAAAACCGAAATCTCCCGAACTTGGCGGATCGTCCGAATCAAGGTCGTCGATCACCCGTCCGATGTAATCGATGTGCGAATTTGAGCTGACTATCTTTGCGATCAACATAATTAGTCCGATTTCGACGCCTTTTGATCAAAGAGATATGACGGGATACGAGTCAAATTGTGCTTACTCAACTAAAGAGTTTTTTCCACCATGATCTGTTATCCGTGCTGCCATCCGGTTGAATTTCTGGATATGTCTCAGTAAACCTGCCCTCATCTTGCGTGAAAACAGTACCGTCTTCTCCTATTACGTTTGCATTTAATTTCACTGCGATCTCGATCATTTTTTCGATGGTTGTGTTTTCGGGACTCCAACTCCATATACCTATGTCTTCCCACATCAATTTGGCTGTGTTATGGCCGCGGCTCCATGCGACCGTCGGGAAGTCGCCCTCCTCTTCAACCGCGAGTTCGGGGTCAGACGAAACATATTCCAGCCATTCAATCTTGGAAATCTCGCCGTCATCGCTATTTTCGTCGCCGCGCGTTATGTTCACCTGATAGCCCATCTATCGTCTCCTCATTTTGCTGGCCTGTTTGCGCATGACGTTAAAATCTAGTTTTTCACGATTCGCAAATTCCTGTAAAGCCCGAAATAAGACTTCCCTGTCGCCGCCCGAAATTACCGCCGTTTGATCCGCCGTTTCCAGCGGATACGGATAACCCAGGCCAACCACGCATTCCGCCCTAACAACATCGATCAGTTCGCTCAATAGCCCTTGTTCATAAACCCAAGCCGGCACGTCCAGACGTGCTGGAGCGGAGTCCGAAGTCGTTTGAAGGTATGAAAAACCGACAATAGACTGGCCGGTAGCCGGGTCGATAAAAGCGTTGAGCCCGCGGCGTTTTGAATAGCAATAACAGGTCCGGTCGCCCCATGAACTTAACACCGGCAGCCTGTCCGGATTCGACACACTCAAAACCCCTGCGTCGTAAACCGATCCTTCTGCGTTGTCCGTCGAAGAATCGAATGCGCCCAGCATCGTGATCAGATCCCGCGAAAAGCTCCGGTCCACATAACCGACAACCGGCACCTCGGTCTCACGCGATAGCTTGACGAGATTTACCGTAGCCTCAAGCAGACTCTTCTGCAATCCCTTTTGCGAAAATGGAACGAGCAGCGGATTATCAAAAAAGGCCAGCGGCATCCTCTCACCTCGCGACTGCCATCCTTTCTTCTTCCGCAGAAATGCACCAATCGCGGCGACTTCGCCCAGATAACGCCGCTCTTCGACTCGAACGTCCGGGTTCATCGGCTCTTCCTGATCACGGAATAGATCAGCCGGTGAAAGAATCTCGACGCGGGATGTTTTTTCGTAAGTTTTCCCGGCGTTATGAGGATTTTCGAAGCCGCCGATCTGTATCATCGCAACCGGCACCGACGTTTCCTTGCCCGCGTAGATCTGGCTCCCGTCGGCGGCAAACGTCGTTCGATCGTTAAGAATTTCAGCCGCCCAGCCGCGTGCCCGCTCGTGGTTCGGCCAGGAAATATCGAATGGGAAAACAAACGCGTGGGATCGTTCTATCTCGGATGCGGGAAAAGCACCGATGTTATCGGCATCTTCAAATCGGCGTTTGATGTCTTCATAAGGCGTTTCGGCCAACCGTGAAAGTGCCGCCAAAAGTTCCGTAGCCGACTTTGCGTGTCTTTCGCGATGCCCGTGAAATTCGGCGAGCTTTTCGTCCAACTCTTTATTTATGAAATCGCGAAATGACATGAAAGATCGAAGAAACAGTTAGAGTTTTTTTGAAAAATATGTTTTCTGCGCAATCTTTAACTGAAGTTCTTGTTCCTTCTTGTTCATCTTGTTCGGTGGTTTAGCTTTTTTTCCACCGAAAAAGATGAACAAAAGAAGCACTTCGGGGTATTTCAATTTTAGCAAAAAAAGAAAGTTTAGATTTTAGATAGGATTGTAAAACCACTCTGTCAGTTAGTTTTCACCGGCTTCAAATCGCTGTAGCCATCCACGTGAAAGGTCCACTTGCCAACCTTATCTTTCACGGCAACAACAACAAATTTGCCCTGGCCCATTCCCGTTTCCTTGCCATCTTTGAATGAACGCAGAGTATAGATGCCGACATCGTAGCCCATTTCCTTGTCGATGCGGCGTTGCACTATCCGAAAACCGATCGTCATTGTCCGGCCGTCTTTTTTGACCGAATCAAAAAAACTGCCGAAGCTATCGCGAATCTTATCGCGGCCTATCATAATCTCCGCGTCAGGAACCAGATACGCGGCATTTTGCGAATATAAACCGGACACCATATCAACATTGAGCGTACGATATGATTCGCTAAAGGCTTTGTAAACGCTGTCCACACCCGCATGTGGTTTTACAGCCGCATCAAGAACAAGCTCGTTATTTTGGGAAAATACAGCCGATACGAGTGTTATCGAGCAAACGAACGATAGAAATATTCGACTCCCCATAATTAACCTCCCAAGGTTGATCATCATACTTCGTCCCACTTCGCAAGAAATCGACGCAGATGATCGTTCTCGTCTTTGTCAGATTCTGTTTCAAGAAAAGCCCGAAAATTGTCCTGTTCCGAAATGTAATCTTCTTCGCTAAGCTTGCCGGCAAAATTAACAACGCGCAGCCATATCAGATAGGTGTTGAGCGTGTCGATCTGGTTATATTCGACGATCTCTTTTAGCTTTCCGGCGAGCCAAAGATCGACGACCTGCTTTCCATCAATGTCGATCTTCCCGGGAAACCCGCACAGTTTTGCCAGATCGTTCAACCTCGGCGTCATCCCCGATCGCTGCGAGAATCGCTGTATCAGGTCCAAGTGCCATTCACTGTTTCTCGAGTCAAAATAGTCGCGGCCTTCCCAGGGCTTGTTCGGACGAGCGTTGAACTTTGCGGCACGCACCTCGTTTACCAACCCGCGCTGGATCAATACCTGTAGGTCGGACTCGATCGAGTTGAATCCAACAAGCTGCGGACTGCGCTCGCCGACGAAATAAAGGAAAAGTGTAATGATCTCGCCTTCGTTCGACCG
>JANNGV010000707.1:0-8002 GCA_031404055.1 Chloracidobacterium sp. | reverse complement strand
GGACCTTAACCGCCGACCGGGCCGCGGTCCAACCGACCCGCGGCCACCACCGGCCCGCGGGCCGCGCCACCTCCCGCGCGGGGCGGACCCCTCAGATGGTGTCGAGCGGCCGCTTGCACCGAAATCGTTAAAGGAGAGTACCTTTGTTGGCGATTTGTCGGATTGCAACGCTTCCTGCAACGCCTGTGAAACCTTGTTACGGTTTCGGCGATCTTCCATGTCGATCAGATCGAGCACGATAATGCCGCCCAGATCGCGCAGGCGAATCTGGCGTGCGATCTCATCAACCGCTTCCATGTTCGTGCGGGTGATCGTGTCTTCAAGCCGCGCATTTCCTTTACCGACGAATTTGCCGGTGTTAACGTCAATGGCGACGAGAGCCTCTGTTTGATTGATAACCAGATAGCCGCCTGACCGCAGCCAAACCCGCGGCTTCAGAGCCTTATCGATCTCTTCCTGAACGTTATATGCGTCAAGGATCGGCTCGTCGCGTGTATACAATTTCACACGATTGACCATCCGCGGCTGAATGCGGTTGACGAACTCGACAGTCCGCAGGTATTCTTCTTCGCTGTCCACGCGGATGGCGGTAAATTCGTCCGACATCTGATCGCGCAGGAGTCGTTGTACGATGTCCAGGTCCTGATGAACGAGGGCCGGAGATTTTGCCTTCTCGGTCGTCTTTTTTACATCCTGCCATGTCCGTACCAGATATCTTGCGTCCTGCCGAAGGTCCTCTTCAGAAATGCCGATACCGGCCGTGCGCACGATGAATCCGCCCGACGGAATATCTTCGTCCTGCCTGATTCGCTGAATCAAGGTTCGCAGACGGCTGCGTTCGCTCGCGGATTCGATCTTGCGCGAAACGCCGAGATGCTCGATGGTCGGCATGTAAACCAGATAGCGTCCAGGCAGGGCAATGTGTGATGTGATACGCGCGCCCTTGCGTGCGATCGGCTCTTTTGCGATCTGGACCAGAATCTCCTGTCCTTCGCGAAGCAGATCGGAAATCGTCGGTTGCGGCGGTCTGTCACGCCCGCCGCGATCATTTCGATCGTTACGGTCATTTCGTTCAAAACGCTTGCCGTCGCTTTGACTGGCTCTTGGCCGTTCCCTTGGATCGCGATTGTCGCGAGGTGGTCTTTGATCCCGCGGGTTCCTCGCATCTGAGCGTCCACCGTCGCGTCCGCCGCGATTATCGCGGCCTTCACGCGGTTCACGAGCGGCAGGAGCATCGGCAGCGACAGCCGTACTTTCCTCCGCTGCGGGTTCGGTGCGTTCGGTTTGAACGGCGTCTTCGTTAGGTGCCGCGTCGGCTTCAACATTCTCCGCAAGGGTGTGTCCTTCAGCGGTTTCGACTTCGCCGTGTGCAGCCTCACCGTCATCGCCCTCAACCGGCTCCGTCACTTCGGTGGTCGCGTCGCCGTCTTCCGGGCGTCTGCTGCGTCCGCCACGTCTGCGTCCGCGTCCGCCGCGTCGTACGGACATTTCCGCGTTTTCACTTGATTCAGTTAAGCTTGCCTCAGCGTTTTCGAGCGCCTCGCCATCAGCAGCTTTCTTTGATTTTCCACGTGTTCCTTTGCTTCTGGAAGTCTTTACCTTTGCAGGTTTCTCATCTCCCGATTCTCCGGCGAACGGTGCAGGCGCATCTGTTTCCTTAGCTGCTTTTCCCGGGCCTTTGCTGCTCTTGGATTGAGCTGATTTCTTGGCGGAACTGCGGCTTTTCTTTCCTTTCTCCGCTTGCGGTTCTTCGTCCTCGTCGGCAATGCGTTCGAATCCGCTCGGCATATCCGTCACCGATCCGATCAGCGAACCAACCTCGGCTGCGGGTGTGCTTTCCATATCGAATTCGACCGCCCGCACCTGATCGACGATAGCCTCCTGCATATAGGCGTCTTTGAACATCTCGCCTGTTTCCGAATCGTCAATGATTCGCTCAAAACCTGAGTCTTTAACCTGAAAAACAGGCGCCTGCTCTTCACGCGGCCTGTCGGCCGGCCTCTGCTCTCTGCCTTTTCGCCCGCCGCGGCTGCGTCCGCCCTTTCTATCCGAATCAGACTGTGTAGTTTCCGAAACAGCCGTTTCAGTTTCGGCCTGTGTCCTGTCGTCACCTGCCTCTTCCAACGGTTCTGCGATTTCCTGGACCGCCTCCATCTGCTTTTCGCGGTCGATGCGCGCACGATCGATCTGGTCGTTCGCTTCACGTTTCGCCTCTTCTGGCGTAACCTTTTTCGATTTCTCCATCACGATTCGTTCGATCTCTTCTTCTTCGTCGAAGAAGTCCGACACGTACAAGAACGCATCGCGTTCCAAGCCTATGGAGACAAACGCCGACTGCATACCGGGCAAAACCCGCTGCACGCGTCCCTTGTAAATATTCCCGGCAATGCCGGCGTTTTCTTCGCCACGCTCAATGTAAAATTCGGTAACTTTTCCGTTATCCAGGATGGCGATCTTTTTCTCGCGCCCATTGACGCTGATGATCATTTCTTTCGACATACTTATATGTTTTTCCTTAAAGTTGTAGTACTCCTGCAAGCCCAAGGATTTAATTTGAGAAGTTAAACTAAGGGGATTTTTTACGGACATCGACCGGCTAAACCGGCAGAGCAGATTTTAAGCGTGCTTTGATTTTTAGGTATTGATTTTGGATTTTGAATCCAAAACAACTGACTTTGAATGTTGTCACGCGGGAATCTCTAATTCTTAAAAAGCCTGCTACGCTTTTTGCAATTCAGGGAGCACCCATTTCCATCGGAAACCGTGCTCGACCCTATTAAATCTGTATACCGGGCATACCGGGCTGTCGTAAAATCCTCAAAAGTTTGCTTTTCGCTTAACGTCTAATTAAATCTATCGGCAAACCAGACCTAGTATAAACGAATTTTTGCAAATGGGAAATCCTTAATTCTCAATAGTTACGGATCAGCTGTAAGTTCGCCAAAGGAAGAGCTACAATTGGCTATTCACTCATTGATACATATCGTCGGGCCTTTCTGTTTTACGCCCATTTATCGTTCGTTATATGGAAGTTTATTTTCAATTTATTACAGACGCCGAAGGCCTCAAGAAGGCATGCGCCGAGCTCCAAAACACAGGGTTTATCGGCTTCGATACCGAAACGACCGAGCTTGACCCGTATCGCGGAGACATAAGGCTCGTCCAGCTCAGCGACGGGAAGAGCACGCAGGTAATCGACCTCAAACCATTTGCGGCGAGAGGCGATCTTCGCACTATGGAAGAGCTGGCGCCGCTTCGCGATTTGCTCTCTGACACAGCCCGGATAAAGATCGCACACAACGCAAAATTCGACGCCAAGTGGGTCCGCCATCACCTCGGTGCCGAGCTGAACGGCGTTTTCGATACATTTCTCGCAAGCCAGCTTATCTCCGCCGGCGATCAGGACCGAAGGCATTCGCTTGCCGATGTTACGCAATTTTTTACCGGCGTCGAACTCGATAAGTCGATGCAGGTTAGCGACTGGAGTGCCGCCGAGCTTTCACACTCACAGGTCGAGTATGCAGCCCGCGATGCGGCGATTATGCCCCAGCTTCGCGAGAAAGTGGCCGAGAGGCTTAAGAATGATGAGCTTGAGGATGTTGCCGCACTTGAGTTCGACTGTGTGACGCCCATTGCGGAAATGGAGCTGAACGGTTTTTATCTCGATGAATCACGTTGGCGGGAACAACTTGACAAGGTAAAGATCGCGCAGGTGAAGGCTGCCGACGAGCTTCAGGACCTGCTTTCCGCGGGCGTTGCGCAGGCTTCGCTTTTTGGCCGTTCCGAGATAAATCTCGATTCGCAGGCACAGGTCACCGATGCGTTGATGAATTTGGGGGTTCCCGTTCCCGAAACAACACGCGGCTGGCAGCTTCAGCCGCTTGCGGTCGACTATCCGGTCGTTGGCAAACTGCTCGAATATCGCAGTGTCGCCAAGTCGCTGACGAGCTTTGGCGAAAACATCCTCGAGTTTATAGAGCCAAAAACAGGCCGTATCCACGCCGACTTCCGACAGATCGGAGCCCCGACAGGGCGATTTTCGTGCTCGAACCCGAACCTGCAGCAAATACCGCATGGCCCGGAGTACCGGCGGTGCTTTATCGCCCCGGAAGGCAAAAAGCTTGTAATTGCAGACTATTCGCAGATCGAGCTGCGTATACTCGCGGAGTTTTCCGACGACGAAAACTTTATTAAGGCCTTTGTCTCAGGCCAGGATTTTCACGCCTCGGCGGCGTCTCAGGTCTTCAACGTCAAGCCGGAAGACGTAACCGACGAACAGCGTTCGTTTGCTAAACGCCTTAATTTCGGGATCGTTTACGGCATTGGGGCATCGCGGTTTGGGCTGATGACTGGCCTTTCGCAGATGGACGCCGAGAACACGATGCGGAAATATTTCGGTACTTTTCGAAGGCTTGATGCCTATCTTCGTGAGGCGGGCAAGCGAATTGTCGATGAACGAAACGTGCGAACCGGCTCAGGGCGAATGCTCCGGCTTCGTTTTGATGAAAGCGACCGACAACAGGTGGCGTCATCAAAGCGTTACGGCATCAATATGCCTATCCAGGGCACGTCCGCGGATATCCTAAAACGGGCGTTGCGCCTGCTTCACGATCAGATGCAGGGCACTTCGGCCAAATTAGTAAACATTGTTCATGACGAGATCATCGTCGAATGCGATGCCGTTGAAGCCGACGCCACCGCCAAACTGCTTGAGAATGCAATGTGTGAGGCCGGCCGAGAATATGTCAAGAAAGTGCCGGTAAAGGTTGACGTTCACACCGCCGACGAATGGGCCAAATAGATCCGGCTGTTCCATTGATCGCCAATCTTCCTGATCGCAAGTACTTCCGGCTGGTTATTCCCATGCGTGAAAACGTGAAAAGCCCTCCCTTAAATTCAAGCCGTGGTTTCCGTGCCCATCGAGGCAAGGATTCTAACAGATTGTCGAATATCGCAATATCGCAGGCCTGACACTCTTCTTCTTATCTTCGTTATTTTCGAATTGCCATCCATGCTCGCAAGGTGAATACTGATAATACAATGAAAAAGAGAGCAAAAGCTAGGCCGACAAAATCATCCTGACCTCGCAACCAGTCGACAATTAGGGTGACTGAACATATCAATAATATTGTCGTAACAAGAAGAAATATCCATGGTCTCTGTCTGATCCAGGGATTCGATATTTTTTTCTGAAATACAGATGCCATCTCACTTAACTCCTATTAATCGATTAAAGATCCTTTAGATTTTAGGTCCAATGATAAGGTGTTGTCACAGGTCCCAACGTTTTGCTTTGCGAAAAGAATAGGGGTCGAAAAGAATAGGGGTCAGGCGTGCGATTCCGCGATTCTCTCACGATATTTGTTTGTAACCAGTTCCTTCGCATAGGCGAGTTTGCTGTCCCAACGTTTTTCTTTGCGGCGTCGCATCGGCGACTAACGTTGATGCGTCCAGGCCTGTGATGCGTGAAAGTTCGATAATGGTGGCTCCCTTTCACGTACGGTCAATCTTAGCACTTCCTTGGCCATCACGGCTTGGGCGGTCTTTCCAGGTCCGCAAAAGCTATCTCTGAACAATCCGAACACCTCCTCGACCGCCGCGATAAATCCCTCGGCTTGGTTCAATTCCAATCTGTCCATCAACGGACGGGCATTGGCCCGGAACTTTGAAACTGACCCAATGTTAATAAGTGACGTCTCAATTCTGTGTTGTTGAAAAAACAGGACTCTTCCCTTTGTGATCTTCGCGGGCCGCGCTTGGTGATCTTTGTGATGAAAATCTTTTCTTTAACACGAAGACCACAATGGTTTTGCACAAAGAACACGGAGACATTCTTCAGCAACACCGATTCAAGCCGTAAATTCCTTGACACAATATTGCATCTATGAGACAGTATTTCAGCCGTGCTTATTCGGCGGCGGCGGATGCGGGTCTTTGAAAATTGGAGATGCAGACGGCGACCCAACTAATTTAGGGTCGCGGAACGGGCTGGCGATTGTCTCGTCCTGAAATAGGTTTACAGGTAAAATGGGACAGAAATGGGACGAGAAGAAAAAAGAACAGAAGTGGTGGCGGCGTACGTGAAAGGGCGCGGGTCGTTTCGGGAGTTGGAGCGGAAGTATGGGATCAGCGGCTCGACGATACACCGATGGGTGAAGGAGCATGAGACTGGGAAGAGGCGAAAAAGGGTGTCGGGGAGAGCGGTAGCTGAGGCGATGACGGTAAAGGAGACGGAGATGTCGGCGGACGTTAAGCGTCTTCGGAAAGAGCTTGAGGAAGCCCGTCTGTATAATAAGCTGCTGAACGCGATGATCGATATAGCTGAGGAGCAGTTCGAGATACCGATCCGAAAAAAACCTGGAGCCAAGCAGCCCAAATGACAGCGATGACAGATGTGAAGAGCGGCAAAGGACTGGGCCTGAAAGTCCTTTGCGGGCTGCTTGGCTACACGAGACAGGCATATTACAAACAGAGGCGGCGGGTTGAGGAAAAGGCGGTCGGAGCGGAGTTGATACTACAGGAAGTGGTAAGGATCCGCGGCACGATGAAGTACGTAGGTGTTAGAAAGCTGCATGACATGACGGCGTCGTTCACGCGTGAGCATGGGATAGAGATGGGCCGCGACGCGATGTACGATCTGCTGAGAGAGCATTCGATGCTGGTTCGAAAGAGGCGGCGAAGAGGTCCGAGGACAACGTTTTCGGCCTTTTGGATGAAGCGGTACCCGAATCTGGCAAAGGACTTTATTCCGACCTCAAGCAATCAATTGTGGGTGAGCGATATAACGTACATCAGGGTGAATGAGGGGTTCGCGTACCTGAGCCTTGTGACGGACGCATATTCGAGAAAGATAGTCGGATACCATCTGAACGGCGACCTTTCGGCCAAGGGGCCGGCGGCGGCACTGAGGAAGGCACTCAAGGCCAACCCAAACAGAGAGGGGCTGATCCATCATTCGGACCGCGGGCTGCAGTATTACAGCGGCGAGTACATGAAGCTGATCGGCACCAGAATCCGCATCAGCATGACCGAGAAGAGCGACCCGCTGGAGAATGCCATCGCCGAGCGGGTCAACGGCATTCTCAAACAGGAACTGCTGGCAAAGAGCTTTGCTTCTCGTTCGGAGGCCAAAGGACAGGTCGACCAAGCGGTCAGTATTTACAATCACCTGAGGCCGCATCTGTCGATCGATATGTTGACCCCGGCCGAGGCACATACCCGGACAGGGCAGTTAACAAAACGCTGGAAGAACTACTATTCAGCCGACAAGTTTCTCTCTCAAGCCATGGCTTGAGAGAGAAAAAACAGAAAAACAAACTAAAAAAGGAGAAACTGTAAACCTTGAACAGGACTAACAACAAAGTGGAAACCAATACCAGGATTACCACCTATATGTGTCAACTTTTTTTAGGACGACACAGATTTAAGCGTTTCATTTTTGTTTCACGTGTTCCACGCTTCCAGCGGAACATTTTGGGACTAAATCATGCAGTTGCCACGTTAACGTGTTTCAGGGTGGAACGCGTTGGTACATTCCGCCGTTTTTATTTCAGGTGTTTGTGAAGATAAGAGATGATCTTGTATCCATCCAGATAGACCCACGGTTTTTCACCTAAAGTGTAATGCCCGCAGGGGATTGCGGCTTTGCTGTGTTTGATCTTGCGGCGACGGAGTTCGCGCATTACATCGCGGGAGAGATCGACTGGGAAGCTGAGGTCGTAGAGCGTGTAAATGTAACGCTGCGGGCGTTCGGGCAATGCGGCGAGCTTGTCCATATAGGCGAGCGGAGAGATTGGCAGCCAGTATTCGCGAAGCTCTTCAAGCTCGACATTATCGCCGATGCCTTGTTTTACATGATACGTCGAAAGGCCGTTCCAGACTACATCCGCGACATAGCCCGAAACGTGATTGAAAACGGCCGCATCAATCGTCATATCGTGGACGAACGCGAAAAAGGCGACGCATGAGCCGATGCTTGTGCCGACTATGCCGACCTTTTCGT
>JANNGV010000706.1:0-2023 GCA_031404055.1 Chloracidobacterium sp. | reverse complement strand
GTTTCTTCGGCGTTCCGCCTACCCAGAAACCGGTTTTGAGGTCCTGAGAGGTCGTTCCGCCGTTTGAGGCCGCGATGCATACGATACCGCCTATCGAGAGGGCGGTGACGAAATACGGGTCCGAGGCCGTCCATCCAAGCGCCAGGAAGACGAGACACGTAAAGAGCAGCGTCGCGACCGTCATGCCCGAGATCGGGTTTGACGACGAACCGACCTCGCCTGTCAGCCGCGAAGAAACCGTAACAAACAAAAATCCAAGAACGAGTATGAGGAGTGCACCCAGGATCGAAACGACCGGATCATCGAAAAGGAAAAGGCCGAGCGACGGCGAAAGCATGATGGCCGCAAGCAGAATGATCGCCCCGATGATGACGTACTTCATCGAAAGGTCCTGATCAGTGCGCGGCCGGGCTTCATCACTCTCGGAGGAAGAACCGCGAAGGTCGGAGAGCCCCGACTTAAGGCCGCTCCAAATTGTGGGCAGCGAACGAACCAGCGAGATGATACCCGCGGCGGTAACCGCTCCCGCACCGATATACAGGATATACTCTCCGCGAACCTGGCCGGGCGACATATCCGCGATGGTCTTTCCGACGGCCGGCGCAAGAGGCCCGCTCAGAGCGTCGCCAAAATATTTGATCAGCGGGATCAGGATAAGATATGACAAGATGCCGCCGCCGAGCATGATGGAAGAAATATACGGGCCGATGATGTAGCCGACGCCGAGCAACGCCGGATTATTCTCAAGATGGATCGATCCGCCTCTTAACACGTTGTCCGGCAGGTCCTTGCCCGGTTCAGGGTTCCACGCGCTGAAAACGTCCATCACCGATTTGTAGATGAAACCGATGCCGAAACCGGCCGCGATGATCTTTCCGCGATGCAAAACCTCGGAATCGGTCGACGTATCGCTGCCGCCTTGCGTCGCGGCGTCACGCGATTCTCTCGACGCTCCGGCTATTAGCACCTGCGCGCAAGCCGTGCCTTCGGGATATTTTAGTATGCCGTGCTGGTCTTTGATCAACGCCCGCCGTAAGGGGATCATCATCAATATACCCAGAAGCCCGCCGAGAATAGCAACCAGCGTCACCCGCCAGATATCAAGATCGAAGCCAAGGATAAGGATCGCCGGCATCGTCACTCCAACGCCGAATGCTATCGATTCGCCGGCCGATCCGGCTGTCTGCATTACGTTCGATTCGAGAATCGTCGCGTCACGCATTCCGGCTTTCGACAACAGTCGAAACAGCGTAATGGCGATAACCGCGACCGGGATCGACGCCGAAACGGTCAAACCTGTCTTCAAAACCAGATAGAGCGACGATGCACCAAAGATGATTCCCAGCAGTGTGCCGACGATCAGCGGCAATGGCGTCAATTCGCGCAAGGTTGTCGCGTCCGGTATATACGAGCGAAAATTCTCGAGAAATGGATTCTTCATATAGTTAGGAATTCCGCCTTAATATAAGCGGCTCTTGCGATTCGAGATTCGGGGAAAGGTCTGCATTGAAATTTACATTGCATTCAATAAAAACGCAACAGTCAGAACTGGGAGCGGCAGCAGCTGGCCGCTGAAAAAGATCTTTTCACCACGGAAGCACAGAGACACTGAGTAAGCTTTTTTAGCTTCGGCAATACTTTATGTTAAATTGATCCATTCAAGCTTAAGGTTCCAAATCGGAAAAATGAATATTAAAACTTTTCTTAAACTCTCCGTGTCTCTGTGTCTCTGTGGTGCAACTCTCGCTTTATCAATTGCGGCGCAGACAGTTCCCGCACCAAAAGACACCCTCGGCTTCACGCCCGGCGATGATAGAAAACTCGCAAGTTGGGCGCAAATCGTCGACTATTTCCAAAAACTCGACAAAGCCTCCGACCGGATGATATTCGAGGAGATCGGCAAAACGACAATGGGTGCACCGTTCGTCTACGCCACGATCAGCTCGCCTGAGAATCTAAGGCAGATCAAGAAGTACGAGGACATCAATGCAAAGCTGGCCGATCCGCGCAAGATCGGAACGCG
>JANNGV010000705.1:0-2493 GCA_031404055.1 Chloracidobacterium sp. | reverse complement strand
GGTCGTTGTCGCAAAATTGTCGCCTTTGTTGACCGCCGCGTTGTTGACCAACACGTTGATCGGCCCCCACGCATCGAAGATCTCGCGGGCGATATGCTTCATGCCGAACCTATCCGTGACCGAGACCTTAAAGGAGAGCGCTTTTCTCCCATGTGCTTCGACCTTTGCCTTCACCTCTTCGGCAAGATCTTCTCGTGAATGATAATTAAAGGCAACATCGGCCCCTTCACGAGCAAACACCTCGCAGATCGCGGCACCGATGCCGCGCGTTCCGCCGGAAATAAACGCACGTTTTCCCTCTAGCAAAAGACTCAAAATGATCTCTCCAAAACGAACACAGACTTTGCGATCAAAAGAAAAGGTTAAAGAAATAGCAGAATTCTGACAAGTCGCGAAACCGAAAAACTAGGCACTGGCGGGAAGAATGACCGGTTCCGGGCCACCGGAGTGTGCGGGAAGAAGGGCGGTGATCTCGCGAATAATCTGGTCACGTGAGTCGGGCATCGTCATTCCCGCTGTCGCCGCCTTCATGTCTCTATATCGATGCGAATTGCCGATCAACGACTGGATCGTCGGCACGATATCGGAGGACCGCTTTAATAAAATACCAGCACCGCGCTTCGCCAGCAGGCTGACCGTTCCTGCCTCCTGCGGCATAGGAGTGGTTGTTGCATCGGCTATTATCGGTAATCGACAGGCAAGAGCCTCAAAAGTAGTCAGGCCGCCGAGCTTTGAGATCATTACATTCGCGGACTGCATAAGCTTTTCGATCTCGTCCGAATAGCCTATGACTTTGACCGGAAACTTCGCGTGTTTGGCCATTTCTTCCGCTTCCTTGCGGAGCTCTTCGTTCTTTCCCGCGAGGAAAATTGCCTGCACGTCCAGCTCTCCGGCAACCAATTCCTTGAATATTTTCGGAATATTTCCACCGCCGATCCAGCCGGCATTTACGAAGACCGTAAATTTGTCAGGGTCTAAACCAAATGCCCTGCGAGCATCCTGAGCGGCGGTTTCATCGACCTCACAAAATTTGGGATGAAGCGGCAAGCCGGAAATTTTTATCTTTTCAGATGAAACGCCGTAATCCACGAGCTGCCGTCTTGCGTCTTCGTTTGCAACAAGATACAGCGAAACATCGTCGCAGGCCCAGCCTTTCCAAAAGCCGTAGCACGGATCAGTGACGATTGTGACGAGCGGAACCTGTGCGGTTAAATTAAGCTCGCGTAGAACGCGGCCAAATATGTGCTGCGTGAGCGGATGAACACTTACAACCACATGGGGACACCATTTCTCAAACTGAATCTTGAGAAAGCCGATACTCCGCTTATGAAAAAACTCGCGTGTCTCTGGCCGGAATCGATTAACAGCCCAGTAAACGTATTTCATCCAGTGCTGCTTATTGCGAAGAACCCAATTGTACGAATTAACAAGCTTGTCAGTAATGTGGTGAGATTCCTCAACCGCCTTAACAATGCGGACGACAGGCGAACCACTCTTCCAAATTTTCTCAAAGCCTTCGGCCACAGCCTGAGCTGCCGAGCGATGCCCGCCGCCGGTATCAGAGGAAATGATAAGGATTTTAGGAGTGTTTTGCGGCATTACAATTACTATTCTTAAGTTTCGGGCACTTGACCTTATTTATCCATTTACAAGCTCGGTCAGTATTTTCACGTTTTCCGTTTCATCAAAAACCGAACGAATCGGTATTTTGAAATCCGGCAAAACCACGCTGTTTATCTCGCCGCTTTTCGATTTTAGCAAAAGTTCGTAGCTTTCGTTTTGCAGCAAATACTGCTCGATCGTCTGCTTTCCCGCATCAATGATACAATATTCCTGCACTCCGTGCGCCGCGTAATCTTGAAACTTCGTTTCACGGTCATTCTTTTCGGTCGAATCCGACAAAACCTCAACCACAAAATCCGGAGCCGGAAACTGCATTTGATTCCGCTTGAACTTCTTCGATTTTTCAGCGGCAAAAAAACAAATGTCCGGCTCGTAATCGTTTCGAGTGAGCGAAACTAGAAGCCTTTCCACTCCGACAACACCGATTTTGTGTTTAGACACAAATGTATCAAGCAATTTAGCAAGTAAAATTGTTGCTCGATTATGCTGTAACTTAACTCGCGAGTGAAAAATTATTTCGCCGTTGATAAATTCCATCTTCTTATTCTCATCGACAATCTCGTAGAAATGCCGGCGCTTTTTTTGTTCGGCTTTCAGCGCGGAATCCAACTTCTGCGCGAAAAGAGCCGCGTCGGGCATCTGCATAGCTTGTTCCAAAGAAATTTGCATACTCAGACGGTAAAATTCACCAGTTAAACTTTCACGGCCAATTCTCCATGGCTCGCCGCATTTGTCGCCATTTCCTGTGAGGCCTTTTTCATCTGCTTTTCAAGCTTCTTGATCTTGATAAGATGACCCGCGTTGAAAGGCAGCGACGGATAGTAGCAATTCGATTCGTGAGTACAGTAGCAGCCCGCACCGGCTTCCTTA
>JANNGV010000704.1:0-4619 GCA_031404055.1 Chloracidobacterium sp. | reverse complement strand
CACCATCATGCTCTCATCAGAGAAAAGCTTATAGGCTATGGCTTTCTGGTTGAAAAGAATTTCGGTGTGGCTCCTTCAACACTTCTGTATTGGAAAAAACAAGCCGCTTAAGGAGAAACTATGTCTTCAAAACTAATTATTGTTAGCTGGGTCTGCCGCATTATCGTGGCGATCATTTTATTTCAAACACTCTTTTTCAAATTCACGGGTGCGGAGGAGTCGAAATACATCTTTACGACGCTGATGGGCCCGGAATTTGAGGCTTACGGCCGTATCGGTTCCGGTGTCGTCGAACTCATCGCTGTTATCCTCTTGCTTATACCCGGCACGGCGTGGCTCGGAGCATTGCTCGCTCTCGGCACGATCACCGGGGCCATCATGAGTCATTTGACTATGCTCGGGATCGTTGTGAAGGACGACGGCGGGCTGCTTTTCATACTCGCCGTTACGGTCTTCGTTCTCAGCGGACTAACGCTTCTGATCCATCGCCGAGACTTACCTGTCCTCGGCAGCGTTTTCAGCGACTCGAATGCTTGAATACATCCTTCAATTCGGTCCCGGTTCGGCTGAGGTCTCAGCCGGTGGGCTTTTTGCGTTCTTCTTCTTCGCAACGTTTGTCAGCGAAGACGCGGCATGTATTTTAGCGGGAACCGCCGCGGCCAACGGCCGAATTGCTTTTGTGGCCGCACTTGGCGCCTGCTTCCTCGGCATCTTTGTCGGCGATCTTCTATTATTTGGAGCGGGCCGCGTTGCCGGAGCACGAGTATTCGACAATCGCGTTGTTCGAAAGTTCGTTTCGCCACGCAGTGTCCAACGTGCGTCTGAATGGCTCGAAAACAATGCGGGCTCGGCTGTTTTCTTTAGTCGCTTTGTTACGGGGCTTCGCCTCCCAACGTACTTGGCAGCCGGCGCATTTCGAACGAATTTTGTTCGATTTGCCTTCTGGTTTGTCCTTGCTTCGGCGATCTGGACACCAATACTTGTGGGTTCGGTAGCATTTGCCCAAACCACGATTTTCTCCCGGAACGCTTTGCTTGGAATTGTTTGTTTGCTGATCGCCGCTCGGTTTGGATTCAAGTTCACGTCATGGAAGTATCGTCGCCATTTCGTTGGCAGGATCAAACGGATCATAAATTGGGAGTTCTGGCCGATCCAGATCTTTTACTTTCCCGTTGTGGTATACGTTTTATTGCTCGCTGTGAAGTATCGCAGCCTCACCGCTTTTGCCGCCGCGAATCCGGCACTTCCGGCAGGTGGCTTCAAAGGCGAATCGAAGAACGACATCTATGACGCCCTGAAGCGATCTGGCCGTATGAATGAGAACCTCCTGGCTTATGCCGTGATTCCAGGCGAGGCATCGCTTCGCGAACGGCTCGATGCGGCATGGAAGTTTATGGACGAAAATAAACTTACGTTTCCACTGGTAGTCAAGCCCCGATGCCGGCGAACGAGGTAAAGGCGTTCGTATTGTCCATTCGCTTGACGAATTGACCAACGCTATCTCGTTGAGCGAACGTGACCTAATACTCCAAGAATTCGCCAGAGGCGAAGAAGTAAGTATTTTCTACTATCGACGTCCTCACGAGCCGCGTGGGCAGATCTTTTCGATCACCGAAAAACAATTTCCGACGGTAGTTGGCAACGGTGTTTCAACGACCGAAGAACTGATTCTGAAAGATCCGCGAGCCGTCGCGTTAGCAAAGAAGTATATCGAGCATAATAAGGATCGAATCGATCGAGTTCCCGCTGTCGACGAGGTAGTTCGATTGATAGACATCGGCACCCATTCGCGTGGTGCTGTATTTCTTGATGGAGGATGGCTTAAGACTGCTGCTCTCGAATCGAAGATCGATGAGATATGCCGCAGCTTCAAGGGTTTCTATTTCGGACGTTTTGACATCCGTGTACGGACGCATGCCGATCTGCAGTTGGGCCATAATATGAAGATCATCGAACTTAATGGCGTGACCAGTGAATCGACCAATATCTACGATCCTCGTTATTCCCTAATGGACGCATACCGGATTTTGTTTCGTCAATGGCGGCTGGCGTTTGAGATCGGAGCAGAAAACTCTATGCTGGGTGCGAGACAAACCGGCGTGATCGATCTTTTGCGGTTGGGATTCGGAATCGGCGAAAAACCGGCTGCCTCTCTTTAAACCACCGTTCATCAGTGACCTGTCGAGTTTATGTGCGTTATATACATTGCATTTGGACGACATCCAGACCACCCGCTAATCCTGCTAGCAAATCGCGATGAATACTACGCTCGGCCATCCCTGGCCGCTACATACTGGGATGACTTTCCGGAAATATATGCCGGGCGTGACCTGGTCGGTGGCGGAACATGGTTGGGCGTTAACAAGAGCGGCCGCATTGCTGCGGTCACGAACTACCGCGATCCGAACGCTCCCACGGGAATTGTTTCGCGTGGACAATTGGTCGCTGAGTACCTTAGATCAAACGAAATGCCAAGGGACTACCTCGAAAACGTAACGCAGGTCGGGACAAACTACTCAGGCTTTAACCTGATCGTCGGCGAGATATCGAATCGGTGTGAACAACTATTTTATTGTTCAAATCGCGGTAAGGGCATCATTGAACTGAGCAAAGGGATTTATGGTTTGAGTAATCATTTGCTGGATACGCCATGGCCCAAAGTGGAAAAAGGGAAAAAGCGACTCGGTAATCTTATGGATACCGGTAACGCGAACGATGAACAACTCTTTGAAATACTTGCCGACGAGACAATGGCGGAAGACGACGAGCTTCCATCCACCGGAATCCCGTTCGAAGCAGAAAAAGCCATTTCTGCGGTATTCATTAGAACGCCGTATTACGGAACGCGAGGCTCAACGCTCATTAAATTCGATTCAAATTTCACATGGACATTCGAGGAACGGCTTGCGGGCGAGGGCGAGACGTCGACAATTGATTCTAACGAGATTTCGCTCTGAGCCCCTGGTTAATCGAAAAATCAAAAACATCTGAACGGAGAGAATGTCCTGAAACGTCCAAAGTCATATTCTCTTGATCGGATTGGGATAGATCGATTTCAGTCGTGATAATTGTCTCAATATCAAATGAAGGCTCGACAACAAACCTTCCGTCGGGAGCGATGACGCAGCTACCACCGTTTAGCAATAAATCAGCCTCCTTGCTTCCCGGACCTGAGTGAAGACCTACGGGCAAGTCCTGCACCCTCAGGATCGTGCCGATCGCTAAGACGAAGCATCTGCCTTCAAAGGCATATTGACGGCTTGTGAGCTGATGCAGTTCATGAACGGTTGGAAAAACCGCGACATGAATTTGCTCCCCTTGATTGTGCATTGCTTGCCGGGCTAAAGGCATGAAATGTTCCCAGCAGATAAGGCCGCCCAATCGAATTCCGCTGGTTTCGACGACCCTTAGCCCATCTCCGTCACCGTTTCCGTGAACAAGCCGTTCCGAGTAGGTGGGAATTAGTTTCCTGTGATGGTTTACAAGCGTTCCGTCATCATTAAATGTTAGAAGAGCGTTGTAGATCGTTCCGTTTCCCAAGCCTCTGTCTACCCGTTCATTCGCCCCGATGACTATCGTAACTTTATTTACCCTTGCCGCTTCCCCGAGAATCTTAGTTTCGCGACCGCCGACAACAAGGCTGTTTCTACGCATTTCTGAGTACGTTAGCTTTGTCGGCCCATAATTCCAAAGAGCTGAATTTGGACAATGATCGAGCCAGGCGGGATAACCGGCTAGCCAGGATTCGCCAAACGCCACGATCTTCGCTCCTCTTGATGCGGCTGATGTGATGAGTTCGACGGCCTTTTCAGTACTGGCACCTAGATCATTGAAAACAGGGGCCGCCTGAACCAGGCCAACTTTTATCAGATTTTCCATTTAATTAGCCGATCGTTTAGAACCCCAGCTTACAGTGACGGTATAAAGAAAAATAATGCCATGGACACTCGGAATATGGTAAGGCCTAGAGCGTTTTATCCAAACATTCTACGATATTTTGGGCTTAGGTTTCCGACATCAAAGACGACGAAAAAGTCTATAGAACCAAACTCGCGGTCCACTATGGGCGGCCCGCAAACTCGGGCACCCAGCCGCAGATACATATCAAACAATGCCGGCAGTTTCACGTGACCTTCATGAACATCGACGTCGATGTCGACACGGTCACGTTTGGGAACTACCTTTAGCTGTTCGTCAAAATGGCCGTCGCGTTTAAGTTGATGGAAGATCCGTCCACCTTCCGATTCGTCTTGCGTAAAAACCGAGCAACAACCGAAGAAATAGCGTTTGTTTGATTGTTTCAGATAATTGAGAAGAGCTTTGAATAATAGAAAGAGGACTTTCGAGTTGCGATGCCGGCGGGAAATACAGGCTCTGCCGACTTCCATTGCCTGTGGCAGAACTTCGGGCGGTAAATCTTCGAGGCTGAATTCGTTGTAAGCATAAAAACCGCCTACATCTTTAGCGGATTCAATCGAGTTTATGCGATAAGTCCCGATTGTTTTATTGGTTACTTTCTCGATAATAATCAGGTGCTGACAGCGAAGATGCTCGGGATCTCCCGTAACACTCTGAGAAGCAGGATCGAACGTTATCGGCTGGAGCAGGAGGATGGCCAG
>JANNGV010000703.1:0-1609 GCA_031404055.1 Chloracidobacterium sp. | reverse complement strand
AAAAAGGCACAAAAGCCGCAAAAGGTTTATTTTGTGCTTTTTGCGCAATTTCACGGCTATTTGCCTTATTCGGCAGTTCGAGCGTGATTCTACTATTTTCGGTTTTTCTTGTCGCTCAGGTGCCTTCGCCGAAGTCGGTTCTTGGGTTTCAGCCGACCGACGATAAAACTATAGCCGATTGGCGTCAAATTACCGATTACTTCGCGAAATTGGACAAGGCCAGTAACCGAGTATCGGTCAGAGAAATAGGCAAAACAACGCTCGGCAAACCGCTAATCGTTGCGTTTATCTCTTCGCCGGACAATATCAAAAATCTTGATAAACTGCGAAAGATCAATCATAAGCTGGCCGACCCGCGCATGATCGCGAATGCTCGTGAACTTGAAGATCTTATCAAAGACGGCAAGACGATTGTTTCGATTTCCTGCTCTATCCACTCGACTGAAATCGTTGCCTCTCAGATGTCGATGAACCTTGCTTTCGAGATGGCTACGGCGAATGACGACGAGACGAAAGAAATATTGAACAATACGGTACTGTTGCTGATCCCGTCCTCGAATCCCGACGGCGTTCAGATCGTTGCGGATTGGTATCGCAAAACGCTCGGCACAAAAAGCGAGGGAACATCGCCGCCGGAGCTTTATCACCATTACGCGGGTCATGACAACAACCGCGATTGGTTCATGCTAAATTTGAAGGAAACGCAGGCGATAACCAAGCTTTTCTGGCAGGAATGGTTTCCCGAGATCGTCTACGACGTGCATCAGCAGGGGCAAAATTCATCGCGATTTATCATTCCGCCGTTTTTCGATCCGCCCAATCCTCGTGTCGCTCCGTCGATCTTGCGGGAGGTCGGGTTGATCGGATACAAGATGGCGGCCGATCTGCAGGCAAAAAATATCGCGGGCGTGGCGACAAACTCGACCTATGATACATGGTGGCACGGCGGGTTTCGCTCGGCCCCATATTTTCACAATTCGATCGGCATTTTGTCCGAGGCGGCGAGTGCAAATCTGATGTCGCCGGTAACTATCACTCCGGACGATTTAAAGCGAAACCGCAGTGTCCGCGGCCTTGCATCCTTGATGGAAACAGCGACAAATTACCCTGACGCCTGGAAAGGCGGCGTGTGGGGCCCGCGAGACATCGCAGAGATTGAAATGACCGCAAGTCGGGGCCTACTTTCGATGGCGGCAAAATACCGCAGACGTTATCTTCGCAATTTCTACGAACTCGGCAAAGCAAATTTGAAAACGGATAACGATGTGCCGCAGGCGTATGTCGTCATGGCCGGGCAGCCGAATGCGGAGAGCGTTTCGCGTTTTCTTGAGATATTGACCTGGCAGGGAATCGAGGCGTATCAGATGACCAACGAGCTGTGGGTCAAGCACTCCAAGGCCGAAGACTTTCACGAGATCCCGCTGAACAGCTTTCTGGTGTTTACGAACCAGCCGCAGAAAAACAACGTGCACGCCGCTCGAGGACAGCGTGCTGCCGGTCGTTGCGGCGGGCCGCGCAGACCTGGTCGAGAACGAATTCGCGCTCGACGACCAGATCCGCCTCGAGCCGACGCCCGGCCATACGCCGGATCACGTGGCGATCGCGATTC
>JANNGV010000702.1:0-10418 GCA_031404055.1 Chloracidobacterium sp. | reverse complement strand
CCGACGGCGATCAGAACGTCGTCGGCCGGATAAAATACCTCAGGTTCGCCGGTCGGAACGAGGCTTCGTTTGCCATTTTCGTCATATTTGGCTTCGACTTTTTCGAAGGTCATGCCAATCAAACGGTGGGCAGTGGTCGGTGGTCCGTGGTCGGTAGCGGCCTTCTCACTGTCCACTGTCCACTGTCCACTGTCCACTGCTTCGTACACGAAGCTCTTCGGCACGTGATTGTCGATGATCGGGATGTCTTCGTGTTGGGCGTCTTCTTTTTCCCACGGGCTGGCCTTCATCGTTGCGAATGGCGAGCGGACGATGACCTTTACATCTTCGCCGCCGAGCCGCCGGGCCGTGCGGCAGCAATCCATCGCGGTGTTTCCTCCGCCGAGGACGATGACCTTTTTGCCGATCTTGTCCGTGTGCTCGAACGCAACGTTGCCGAGCCAGTTGATGCCGATGTGGATGTTTGCGGCACCTTCCTGCCTTCCGGGCAGATCGGGAAGGTCGCGTCCGCGCGGAGCACCGGTGCCGACAAAGACGGCGTCATAATCTTTTTCAAGCACGCCTTTTAGCGATTCAACGTAATGATTGAAATGCGTGTGAATGCCGAGATCGAGGATGTAGTCAATTTCTTCGTCAAGCACTGTCTCGGGCAGGCGAAAGGCCGGGATCTGGCTTCGCATAAAGCCGCCTCCTTTTTTCTGCTCGTCATATAGATGAAGCTCGTATCCGAGCGGTGCCAGATCTCTCGCAACCGTCAGCGACGCGGGACCGGCTCCGATCAAGGCGATCTTTTTGCCGTTCGGTGCAAACGGGCCCTGCGGCATCAGGGATTTAACCTCGCCTTTGTTATCAGCGGCGACGCGTTTCAAGCGGCATATCGCAACCGGTTCCTGTTCGAGGCGTCCGCGTCGGCACGCCGGTTCGCAAGGGCGGTCGCAAGTGCGGCCGAGCACACCGGGAAAAACGTTCGAATCCCAGTTGATCATGTACGCCTCGGTATATTTGCCCTCGGCGATAAGCCTGATATATTCCGGCACCGGCGTATGAGCCGGGCAGGCGTATTGGCAGTCAACTACCTTATGGAAATATTCCGGATCCTTAACATCAGTCGGTTGCACTGGTTTTTTTCCTGCTCTATGTTGGTTTTGCTCTTGCGTTTCAAACGAAGGTACGAAAGAGTTTTACTCAAAATAATACACTTTTCGTGTGCAACATCAACATAATTTGTGCAACTAAGCCGGCCTTTTCGGGCCGAAGTCTTCGCATTTCTTGGTACGGCTATTGCACCACTACACGTAAAGGCTTTAGGAACGCATCGGATTGGTACAGATGCTGGAGAATTTATGAATGGACGAATACTATTATTTCCCAATGATATGAGAGAAAGGCCGATCGAAAAACCTTTGGAGCCATTGCCGCCAATTTTCAGTTCGGTTCGGCATAGCGGTTTTTCGACGGCGGAGAAACCTCGGGGCAGCGGTGAACTGCGGCGTGAGGGCGTAAAGCTTCCGAGGGACAATTGACGGAGTTGCTAGGTAAGGCGCTTTTGATTTTGGCTTTCGGCTATAGTTTTGTTGAGTCGTGAAAGTTTGGTCGTTTCCTGCTTTGCACGCATTATCCAGTGAATAATGGTTTTTTGGTACGATGGGGCCTGGGCGGCAAAGAATGCCCAGGCTTTTTTGTTTGCCTTAAAGGTTTTCTCGAATTCGGGCGAGAGTTTTACCGGATCGCTTTCGTAGGCGTAGATCTTTGATTTGTTTTCTGTGCGCTTTTCGAATGCCGCGAGGCCGCCGGGCTGCATCAATCCTTTTTGGGTGAGTTCTCCGATCTTTCGGATATTTACGGCGCTCCAAATACTTGACGGCTTCCGCGGAGTGAAGCGGACGGAATAGCTTTCGTCATCGATCCGTTTTCGTACACCGTCGATCCAGCCGAAGCAGAGTGCTTCGTCAACAGATTGCGGCCATGTCATGCTCGGCTTGCCGCTCCCAACTTTATAGAATCCGACCAACAGTTCGGACTCGGTTTTGTGGTTTTTAGCCAGCCATTTGCGAAAGTCGGATTGGATTGTGAAAAAGGTCGGGAACATTGTTTGGATTGATTTGTCTAATCTTTAATGATATCGAATGTCGCCGTGATTTTGGATCCTGGACCAATGCTCCGGATTTCTGCTCTCCGCGAAAATCTCGGCGACCTCCGCGTTAGAATACTATTCAACGCGGAGGGCCGCTGAGAAGGACGCAGAGGTCGTGGAGAAATTCTCCCAACGCCCCCGTCAGCCGACCACCCCGTCAGCCGAAGCGGCTGCCACCCCTCCTCAAACCAGGAGGGGAGCTGATTTTTGGAACACGGGCAATAATTTCGTTGCTTTTTAGGGTAAAATGGTTTATCACCATTTAGGCTGATCGCCCACAAATATGACACGTTTTCTCACATCTCTCGCGTTTTGTTCGTTCCTTCTTCTGGTCGGAGCCTTCCTCATGGCTAGTTCTTCGACGGCGAAGGAAGACATTGTTTCCCAATTGCTCGCATTGCCCGCGCCGCCGCCGCCGAATCCGCTTGTTAGAATCACTGGTGCTAACAAAGAATGGGTGCGGGATAAAAAAAATCCACCCAAAGACGACGCGCCGATCGAAGAGCTGATGGAATATTGGCGTTTTCAGAGCCTTGGCTATCGCGAGTTGGGTTATAACATTATGCCTTCGCCCGCCAGCCTGAGCCGCATTCAGGCCGAGATCCAAAAAGACCCGACATCAGTTTCGCAATATTTGAACGTAATGCGCGATTCGCCCGATGGGGCCGAGTTTGTAAAGCGGATCTACGATAACTGGCCGGAGGGCGAGGATGAGGAGAGAGATGAAGGGCGGGCCGGTGTTAAAAATTGGCTGTCGATAAACAGTTCTTACTTCAGCGGGCAGGTGGCGAAAACCGCGAATCGTGCGGCGGACCGCGGCGAGTATGTGACGAATCAGGACGAGATGCTGGCGCTCGCAAAATACGATTGGGACGCCGTGCGGCCAACGGTCGACCGGCTATATGGCGACAGCAGCCAGCCGGTTTCAAGGGTGCTTGCGACATGGGCGCTGTACCGTCACGCACTGGCGGAGAATTCGATGGGCGATACCGACCGCTATCGCGACGAGCTAAAGGCCTTTGTCGAAGATAAAAAGGCGACCGCCGGAATGCGTGATCTGGCGTTTGACGCCTTGGTAAAAGAGAAGGATTGGAACGGCCGCGACGAATGGTATTACTCGCTGCTCGAAGATGAAACGCTTGCGGAACTGCGCATAAACGGATCGTTGTACACCGGGCTGACGACATTAGTTATCTATTCGCCGCCAGACAAATACGCCGACAAGATGATCGAGCTTGTGAAGAGCACGAATCCCGTCATCCGTGCCGCCGCCGCCAGAAATCTTGCCGTTGTTCTCGACACATCCAGGCCGGACGTGGTCAAGGCCCTGCTGCCGTGGCTGGAAGATCCGAAGTGGGCAAAGGATGTAAGCGGCTCGCGGCAGCAACTGGTTCGCATTTTACAGACGGTAAAAATACCGGAGAGCGTGCCGGGCCTGATCGCCGCCGTCGATGAGAAAGAAAATGTAAATATGCCGGTGCGCGATGTGAATGCCAACGCGGCGAATGCAATGGCTTACTCGGCGAATATGATGGTGAATGCGGCCAACATGAACCGAGGGACGAATTCGAATTATGCTTCGAATGTGCTGAGGACAATAAATGTCGTAAATCATCCACTTCGAAGCGAGGCGATCGGAGCACTGGCAACGCAGGGCGACATGCGCGCGGTTCCCGTGCTCCGCCGGATATTGCGCGAGGTCGAAGGCTATGAACGAAACGGGTTGGTAAAGGCGATTCTGATGTGTAAAGGATTTACGGTCGCCGAACAGGCCGATGCCCTCGAATCGTTGGCGAAGAATGTTAGGGAACAGCAGGCTAATGCCGTAGAGGCCGCTTCAAACGCTATGAATGCGGCAGCCAATGCGGTGGCAATGGCGGCTAACGGTTCTGGCGACTGGGGAGATCCTCCCGCACCCTCCCGGAGGATAAGCAGTCGCGCGGATGTTAATCCGGATGAACTGAAACAGATGCTCGGAATGCAGCTGCTTCAGATAGAAGAGGCGGGCGATCCGCTTGTTCGTGAACTGATTGCTCGAATCACCTTGCTGGAAAAGAGCGATCCGCCTGTCTCGGAAGTTCTGCGGATGCTGCTTTTGAATTGGAAGGGGCCGGCAATCAATGCATTGCTTTTAAAGGATTTGAAAGATGACAAGGCCAGTGCGGCGGGTGTATTGAAGTTGTTAAGCGTTAGAAAAGATCTGCGTGAAAAACAATCGGGTGATGTTTTCGATATTCGCACGGCGAACCCGACGGCGGCGGGAATCGCGGCTTGCCTTTTGGAATCGGAATCGGATTACGCCGCAATTCTCGGTGGCGACAACGCGGAAGCCAAGGCAGCGATGCTCTCATGCGCGCGTTTGATCCGGGCAAAAATCCCGGTTGAGACCGTTGCCAGATATTTGTCGAATAAGGACAAGCGTCTTGCCATGGCGGCGGAACGTTATCTCGAAAGCGAAGATTCGCCCGAGGCGCGATCAATTGTGCTGTCGATTCATCCAAACGAAGCGAAGATCATGGGCGCGACAACCGCGTTTTGGCCCGAAGGCAAAACCTCGGAACCGACGCCGCTTATACTTCACCTTTTTGGAAGCGTCAATGAGAACTTTCTCGGCAGTACGAATATTTACAGCTTCTTTTTTTCCGGTGACTTTAAAGAACTTGAAAAGCGTTTGCAGAATGAGATCAAGGAAGACGCTGAGCTTTCCGGCATATATTCGTATACGAATAATTTTATTCGCATTTATAAAGACAAGGCGGTTTACAGCTGGGAAGAAGATCAATCGCGGTATCATGAACGCACGCTAAGCAAAGAAGAGTTCGATTATTTAACGGGCTACCTGACCCATCACCGGGTGGATGATCTCGCACCGTTTTTGGCGTGCAGCACGGAGTGTAGTCCGAAGCAGCTTTTGATGCTAGGCAAACATGGCGGGCGGCGTGTGTTTTCAAACAGCACGCGAGAGCCGGAATTTTTCTCCGGATTGGAGGCGATATTCAAGGACTTGCGCCAATCTCCGGCAAAGCTGCGTTATACGCTTGAAAAGAATATTCCGGGATTGGAGATATTGTTTACGAACGAGGACAAAACCGCAAAAACCGTATGGAAAAACGGCGGTGATCTTCGATTGCTTATCGCCGATAAGTCGCGGCGCAAGGAGATCGACCGCGAGATAGTCGAAGCGAGCGAAGCGATGGAGGAATCGGAAGGCGATGAGGAAGATCCGGAAAGTTTATCCGAGCAAAAGGTTTGGGAACTGCGGCGAAAGCGTGTGTATGACAATTACGCCTGGTTCAAATTCGATGACGGCAAATTGGCGGAACCTGCGGCACAGCCGGAACAGGCGGAGTTTTTGCCGGTCCGCGACAGCTTCGCGGTTCAGCCGCCGGTCGGGCAATGGAAGGCGAAGGCCGCTGGCATTGAGATCAGGGGCGACTCTGACGGATTGCATAAAATCGCCGGCGGAAAGATCACCAAGATCCGCAGCGGCCACTATGATTCTCCGGTAATCACCGCAAACGGGCGGTGGGTGGTCGCGACCAAATATACGGATGACGAAGGTTCGGCGCTCATCCGGGTTAATCTAGTGACCAACAAGGAATTTCCAATAAAGACAGATGACCTGCCTGTCAGGCAAGCAGTTGCGTATGTTCCGTCCGTCAACAAAGTCTTGACGACTGGAATGGATTATAACGAGTATGAGGAATACGAAGGTTCGCCAACAGCGGGCCGCATTTACTATTGGCTCGATGCCGAAACCGGTGTGATCATGCCGGCGACCGGCGAGATCCAACCGCTCGGCCAACAAAAATTCCGCTCGCTGCAACCGGCTCAGAATCCATTCGAATTCTGGGCGGCGATTCACGACCGAAAAAAGAACGCGACGATTGTCGGCGTCTATAACTCAAAGACTTTTATTCTCAAACCGTCGCTGACAATACCGAAGATCGAATTCGACAGTATGGATATGTGGGTCGACTCGGCGGCGGGAAAGGTCTATTTTGTCTACAGCGGACATCTGCTTGCATTACCGCTCACATCTGCGGCTGGAAAGTGATCGAGCGAATCGCACAACGCATCAGGTTGATTCGTGTGTGATAAGCGAACACCATCAGTACATTTTAAACGAAGGCAAAGGCCTCGCCCATTTTGAGCCGGGCCTTTGCCTAAGCTAATTATGGACTAGACTATTTCTTTTTTGCTTTTGCTGCCGGTTTCTTAGCTGCCGGAGCTTTTTTTGCTGCGGGTTTCTTTGCTGCCGGAGCTTTTTTTGCCGCCGGCTTTGCTGTCGTCTTTTTAGCTGCCGCTTTTGCCGGAGCTTTTTTAGCCGCGGGTTTTGCGGTCGTCTTTTTAGCCGCTGCTTTCGCCGGAGCTTTTTTAGCCGCGGGTTTTGCACTCGTCTTTTTAGCCGCGGGCTTTGCAGCTGCCGTCGTTTTCTTAGCTGCCGGTGCAGCTTTTTTCGGGGCTGCTTTCGCAGCGGGTTTTTTTGCTTTTGTTGTTGCCATACGATCCTCCAAAGTTTTCTTCTGACCGCAAAAGAGTTTAACAAAAAAAAATAAAAATCAAAGTAATAAATGCGTGTAACCAATCATTTTCATCCAGTATTTTTTTTATTTTGCATTTTATTGTTTATATGGCGCGAATATTTTCATTTTCGCGCAAATTTTTGCTTTGATGTTGAATAAAAAATTTCCATTTTTGCATTCGAAAAAATCCGAAAACGCGCGCGAATTTTTTTGCGCAAAATTTTGGTGCGGCGAAACAAATCCGCGCGATGATATAATAATTTTTACGGAGATTGGTTGTCGGATTTTTTATCAGCCGCGATCATGGACATCATTTATGAACAGACACATCGTTTGCGCAATTTTATTTTTGACTCTGGCATTTTCAACCGAGGCCCAAACTGAAAACTCAACCGCACCCGTGAACTGGGAACGGTATAAAATATCGAACAGAAACATTTCGATCATGCTTCCGAAGCTGCCGACCGTAACTGAAGGCAGCGACGCGTGTAACGAAGTCGAAAAGTTTTCTTACTATGCCTACGCGGAAAATGCGGTTTATGAGTTTACCGTGACGGCCAAGAGTAAAGAGAGGTTTCCAGTCTATTGTCAGGCCAAAAGAAAGTTTGGAGACGTAAACCTGGTGGAGCGTTTGGCTGAACTGCGTTCGGACAAAATGGGAACGGAAGAACCTTCCGCGACAAAAGGCGAGCGCCAAATCTATAAGTTTATAAATAAAGATTCGACGCGGTGGCTATTTCCGGATATGGCAAAGAGCCGATGGGTAGAATTGGCGATAACTAGCAGGGCAGACGCGAAATCCGAAGAAGAGAGATTTACTTCTTCGCTCGATTTGTCCGGTGGGGATGGGAAGGAGATTGGAAGCGGTTCGGCAACGATGCTAGGTGATGCCGAAGTTAAGCCGCAAGCTCCATCGGAAACAAAAGAAGCGGCGACGACGGAGGCTCTCCGAATTGTTGCAAAACCTCAGGCCCGGTACACGGATGCCGGCCGCACGAACACGGTGCAGGGATCCGTCCGCCTAAAGGTGACGCTGCTGGTAAACGGCAGTGTCGGCACGATTACGCCTGTGACCGTATTGCCTCACGGATTGACCGAGCAAGCTGTCTTCGCAGCACGACGAATCGCGTTTCTTCCCAAAACCGTTAACGGCGTACCCGTCACGACTGTCGTAACCATCGAATACAGTTTTTCAATTTATTAGTTCTACACAGGTTATCCATTAAGGATTTTGCCCGCGAAATACGCGAAGGGACACGAAGAAGAAAATACAACACAGTTCAATTTGCACGAATTAAATGTGTGGAAAAATTCAGATGGTAAAAAATCAAAAGAATTTCTCTTCTTCGTTTATTCGAGCACCATGGAGCTTAGATGAAAGCTAAGATTTTGATTGCAATCATATTTGCCGTCATTGCAACTTCCGCTTGCGGAGCAAAAGCGACGACCGGAGCGGAGAGCAATGTGCCGGTCGCGGCCGACGGCGGAGAGGCGAACTCCGCGAACGGCGTCGCGATTGGCGATGCGGATAGGAAAACGGAGCCGACCGCTGCGGCGGTTTCGACGAATCAGCCGAAGACGATACGCGATTTCTTTATGCTGTTGCCTGAGAAGTATTTTTTGCTAGAAGGCTGCGAACGGATAAAAGATAAAGATTGCCAGAAGGCGAAAGTGGATTACTTAAAGACGTTTACCGAAATTGAAGACACGGCTAACGGATATTTGAAGGGCGGTTGCGACGGCGGGCAGAGCTGTCTGGAAATGACGATATTCAAACGGCCCGATGCGACCTATCTCGTCGCTGTTGCGACATCGGCGGAGATGATGAACGATTATTATTTTCTCGATTACACCGACGGAAGTTGGACCGATGTTTCCGCGACCGTGGTTCCGCGATTCAGCAAGAAAAATATGTACGAGTTACCGAGGAAGGGGACGACCGTGAAAGTTTTCGCAAAAAAGGTGATCGAAAAGGGCGACGATTATGAGGTGACGGAAAAGGGCGAAAAACTTTACGATCTGGAATGGAAAAGCGGCAAGTTTGCGATCAAAAAATAACGGCCGTTTTTATGCAGAATTACAAGCTTTTTTACTCGCCATATTATTACGCCGACATTGGTGAAGGTCATGTATTTCCGATCAGGAAATTTGAGTTGGTGCGCGATCAGCTGATCGGCGAAGGCACGCTGAGCGTCGACGATATATTTGAACCGCAACCCGCACGGACGGACGATCTGCTGCTCGTTCATACCGAGGATTACATCACACGCTTTCTCCAAGGAACGTTAACGGCCAAGGAGATACGAAGGCTCGGGCTGCCGTGGTCACAGTCGCTGGTAAGGCGTTCTCTGCATGCGATATCGGGAACGATCAATGCGTCGCGGGCGGCTTTGAATGACGCGATATCGTCGAATCTGGCGGGCGGAACGCATCATGCTTTTCCGGATCGCGGCGAAGGTTTTTGTGTCCTGAATGATGTTGCCGTGGCGATAAAAGTTTTGCAGCGTGAGAATTTGGCAAAGCGTTTTTTGATCGTCGATTGCGATGTGCATCAGGGAAACGGGACGGCCTTTATTTTTAAAGACTCGCCGGAAGTTTTTACGTTCTCGATGCACGGGGCAAAAAATTACCCGCTCTTTAAAGAGGAATCGACGCTCGATATCGAGCTGGCGGATATGACATCAGATGCAGAGTTTCTCGAAACCTTGGGAGAGGCGTTGCCGCGTGTGATGACGCACGATCCGGATCTGATATTTTATCTCGCCGGTGCCGATCCATACGAAAAGGACAAGCTGGGACGGCTGGGATTATCTATTGATGGTTTGCGAAGACGCGACGAGATGGTGCTTGCGTTTGCGAGATCACATTCCGTGCCGATAGTGACGACGATGAGCGGCGGATATGCAGCGGACATTGCGGACACGGTGGAGATACATTGCAACACTATAAGGGCGGTAAAGAGCGTGTATTTTGACGGACAGGCGGCGGGCGTTTCGGGCTGAAGTTCTACGTCCGACGTCTTTCGAATAGAATACGGAGGCCATCAAGCGTAAGGCTTTCGTCAACGATATTTATCAAATTACTGTTATCGAATATCAGGCGTGCAAACCCGCCGGTTGCGACGACGGTTGGCGTATCGCCAAGCTCACCGAACATTCGGCGAATTATTCCTTCAACCAAACCGACATAACCAAAAAAAACTCCGGAGCGAATTGAATCGACCGTCGTGTTGCCGAAAACGCTTTCGGGTTTTTCGATCTCGACATGCGGAAGCTTGGAGGTTTTGAGATGCAGGGCCGCAGCAAGCGTGTTCATGCCGGGAGCAATCGTGCCGCCAAGATATTCGCCCGCGGCGTTGACGGCATCAATGGTTGTTGCGGTTCCGAAGCTGCACACGATCACCGGCTTGCCGTATTTTTCGGCGGCGGTCGCGGCGTTGATCAGGCGGTCGGTTCCGGCGGCGGTGACGGGTTCGTAGTTTATCTTTATGCCCAAATCAAAAGTGTGGTCGACAAATACGGGCGCCACCTCAAACATCTTTACGCAGGCCTGACGAACAACGTCGTCAAGCTCCGGCACGACCGATGAGACGCTGACACTGTCGATGCGAAACAATCGGTCTTCGAAGGATTGCAGGCCGACCGACAAAAACTCATCGACAGTGTAATCGCGTTTTGTTTGTATCAGGAATTTTTCGACGAGGGAACCCGATTCAAAAATACCGAATTTGATAGAGGAGTTGCCGATGTCGATGGCCA
>JANNGV010000701.1:0-2974 GCA_031404055.1 Chloracidobacterium sp. | reverse complement strand
CATGCGCGCCTTGCGCCACATCCTCGCGCAACCGGCGCTGGCGCCTTTTGTCGAGGCTGAGCTTACGCCACCCCGTCCGCCAACCACCCCGCCGCTGAAGCATCGGCACCCCTCCTCAAACCAGGAGGGGAGCTAATCTGTTTTTCGATCAGCTGGTCGAGGACGCGGACGTCTTCGAAGGCGCAGTTCATGCCTTGGCCGTAGAAGGGGACGAGGGCGTGGGCCGAATCGCCCAGGAGCAAGGCCTTGCCGCCGGCGTTCCACGGGTAGCATCTTATCGTGCCGAGGTTGCCGGTCGGGTTGGCGAAAAAATCTTCGGTCAGCGTCGGCATTAGCGGGACGGCATCGGGGAATTCGCGGTTAAAGAATTCCAAGAGTGATTCAGCCGCGGATGAACGCGGATTACGCGGATTTTCAGAATTCTGATTGGCCTTTATCTGCGTGAATCCGCGGCTAATTTCTTCGAAACTGTCCTCGCCTTTGTGAGCAAGAAATAATGTACACGTGAAGCTGCCGTCGAAGTTTGGCAGGGCGATCATCATGAATTTGTGACGCGGCCAGATGTGGAGGGCGTTTTTTTCGATCGCGAAGGCGGAGCGAGCTGGGTTCCCGAGTTGCGACGGTGGAATATGCAGCTCTTTGTAGCCGTGTTCGAGCCAGGTTTGTGAGAAATCGAAACGCTCAACTCCGCCGTGGAGCATTGCGTTTCGGATTGCGGAGCCTGCACCGTCGGTTGCGATCACTGTGTCGGCGTTTGCCGTTACGCCGCTGGAGAATGTGGTCGAGCCGGTTGCGCAGTCGAAATCGAGGCAGCGTTCGTTAAAATGAAAGTTAACCCCTTCATACTTTTCAGCTTCGTTTATAAGAGCGACATTCAAACCGGCACGCGAAACCGAATTGATATACTCGCCCTGACGGCCGCTGTACGGCAGCAGTTTTGTGTCGCCGGAAACGGTGTGAATCATCCGTCCGTGCATCGGCACGGCCTCGGCCAGCATGTATTCGTCCATGCCTACCTCGCGCAGCGCGGCGATGCCGCGATCAGACAGAGCGAGGTTGATCGAACGCCCGGCCGCAACCTCTTCAAGCCGCATATCGCAGCGTGCCTCGTAAACATCGACGGCGATATTGCGTTTGGCGAGATAAATTGCGAGAAGCGAACCGGCGAGGCCTGCTCCGATGATAATCACTTTAGACATAAGAATTCTTAACGCAGAGATCGCAAAGGACGCAGAGAGCAGGAAATGGCAATGGAATATCTCCGCAATCCCTGCGCTTACAATTTTAAACATTCTCGAAGAATTTCTGTAAAACGAAAGACATCCTCAAAAGAATTATACAACGGCACAGGGGCGACGCGGATGACATCGGGTTCGCGCCAGTCGGCGAATACGCCGTGTTCCGTTATCGCGTTGAACAACTTTTTGTCGGCATTTTTTACTCTGATCGAAAGCTGGCAGCCGCGTTGATTTGGATCGCTTGGAGTGATGACAGATATGCGTTCGTCGGCAATCTGATTAAGCAGGTATTCCAGATAGCCGGTTAGTTTTTCTGATTTTGCACGAAGATTCACCATGCCCGCTTCGTCGAAAATTTCGAGCGAGGAGCGCAAGGCGGCCATCTGGAATATTGGCGGATTTGAAAGCTGCCAGCCTTCGGCGCCGGCCATCGGATGAAATTTGGGGCCCATGAGAAAGCGAGTTTCTTTGTCGTGTCCCCACCAACCGGCAAAACGTGGCAGATCGAAATTATTTGCGTGCGTTTCGTGAATAAAGGCTCCGCCGACCGCACCCGGCCCGCCGTTCAGGTATTTGTACGAGCACCAGGCGGCGAAATCGACGCCCCAATCATGCAGGTGAAGCTCAAGATTTCCGGCGGCGTGGGCGAGGTCGAAACCGACGACGCAGCCTTTGCGGTGCCCGGCTTCGGTGATCGCGGGCATATCGAAGGCCTGTCCGGTGTAATAATTTACGCCGCCAAGCATTATCAAAGCGATGCCGTCGCCTTCGCGTTCGATCGTTTCAAGAATGTCTTCGGTTCGCAATGTCGATTCACCTTTGCGGGGGGTGAGTTCGACGAGACAGTCAGAACCGCCTGCAATAGTGAGTGGTTGAACGAGAGAACCACCCCGTTCCCCTACCACCCCGTCAGCCGAAGCGGCTGCCACCCCTCCTAAGACAGGAGGGGAGCCAGGAGCGTGAAATCTCATTTGCGATTCGACCGCGTATTGGTCCGATGGGAACGCGCCTTTTTCGATGACTGTCTTGTAACGCGAAGCTGTCGGGCGATAGAACGAAACCAGAAGAAGGTGCAGATTTACCGTTAGGGCATTCATTACGACAGTTTCGACCGGCTTTGCTCCGACGACGCGGGCCATCGGCTCGGTCAAAAATTCATGATAAGGAAGCCATGGATTTTTGGCGTGCAAGTGTCCTTCGACGGCGAGCTTAGCCCAATCGTCAAGCTCTTGATTGACATATCCCCGCGCGGTCTTCGGCTGCAATCCGAGCGAATTGCCAGTGAAGTAAATAGCGTCCGATCCGTCAGCCTGTTTGGGTATATAAAATTTATCGCGCGAACTTTTGAGCGGGTCGAGCGTATCCATTTTAGCGGCATAGGCTGTGGACGCTTCGTATTCTGGCCGTGATGTATTCATGATGCGTTGATCAGAATTTAATGGATAAGCGGCAATTTGAAAAGCTTCCACTCTGAATCCGTTTATGTTCGATTTACGAAATAGTAACTTATGAACCACTTAGTTTGGCCAAAGAACGAGCAACGAGTTTTAAGATCGGATCGACCCGTGTTTTCGATTCGGCATTCTCTCGTATTCTGGGGCCTCTTTGCATTCAATATCCTAATTGTGATTGGCGGTCTGCCCTTTCTTACCTATAACTGGCTGAAAAAAAAGACTTTATCTATTACTTAAATTTTCCGGCATCGATATTCAGCCAATACAACGCGGCCCCGCTGA
>JANNGV010000700.1:0-2948 GCA_031404055.1 Chloracidobacterium sp. | reverse complement strand
CGCGCTCACCTCGAAGAAGACGCCGGCAAGATGATGCACGATGAGTCAGGCCGTGGCAAGGACAGCATGGTCGATCTGAACCGGGCCGGCCCAAGGGCGACATAGCGCTTCACGCGGCCTATCAAAAATTGACCAACGCTGATAAAAGGCCTGCGTCGGACGAGTTTGTCGCGATGGCTGAGAAATGGAAACCTTTTCGGTCAGTGGCGGCAAGGTTACTGTGGCATTTTTATCTATCGGAGATACGGAGGCCCGCATTGCAGAAGCCCGTGCGTAAGTAAGGGCCTAACCGCCGAGTTGGTTTCGCCCTTGCTTACGCGCGGGCTTCTGCATTAAGTTGAATTCCGATGACTAAAATTCTCGATGTCGGCTGCGGGGCCAATACATACGAAGGCTCTATTGGTCTCGATAACAACCCGCGGACTGCCGCCGATGTCATACACGATCTGGGGCAGTTTCCATATCCCTTCGCTGACGATGAGTTTGACCTGATCGTTTCCAGGCACGTCGCGGAACATGTGCCGGATGTAATGGGTTTTATCGGCGAGCTTTACCGGATCACAAAAAACGGCGGCCGCATACGGCTGGTTACGCCGCACTACACGAATCCCGACTGGGCCACCGACCCGACGCATCGAAATCATTTTAACTCGTATTCCTTCAACACCTTCACGCCGGAGCGGGCGGTCTTTGATTTTTATACCGACATTCGGCTGTCGCCTGTTCATACTAAGGTAACGCTGCTGAACCTGTGGCGGGCGTTAGGCATCGAGTTTCTCGTTAATCTAGATCAAAAAACCGCAAAGCTAAGGTTTCTGCGAAAATTTTGGGAACATTATTTAAGCAATATTATCCGGGGAAAAGAACTGCACTTCGAATTTGAAGTGTTGAAAGGAGAGACGGAGAGTACGGGAGACGCTGGGACGCCATGATCGTCTACGTGTTTCAACTCTTTATCCAGCCAAAATTTTCAGCCAACTATTTTATGAACTTGTATCATCTGTTATCGTTAGTATCTCCTGTATAAAAGTGTTTTCCGAGAGGTTTTCAAAATGAAAAACAGATCAATTTCGCTATTTTTGCTCTCCGTTTTGTTCCTGAATCTGGGCGTGTCATCTTTTGCGGACTCGAAGGCCAGTAAGGCCAGGAAGTCGCAGGCCACGCAGTTGGCTCTGCTGCTCCCTGCTTCTGATGGCGTCGTTACGCTCGATATAAAGCGGTTCTTCGGCGTTGCCCTGCCAAAGCTTCTTTCGGCAAATCAGCCGATGCTGACCAATGTTTTGGGCAAGATCGACGAAATGAAGTCGAAAACAGGTATTGATATTCGCCAGTTCGAATATCTTGCGGCCGGCATTACGGCAAAAAAAGTGTCGGTAAAAGAATACGATTTGGAACCGGTCGTTATTGCGAGGGGCCAGATCAGTTCAGGAGCTTTGATCGGGACAGCAAAACTGGCAGCGAACGGCAAATATCGCGAAGAAAAAGTCGGCGACAAGATAATTTACGTTTTTGCCGCGAAAGATAGGGCCGTCCAGGCAAAACAGCAGGTTCCGGCCGGGAAAACCGCAATGGCCGATAGGATTATCGGTAAATTGTCCCGTGAGATCGCCGTCAGCACTATCGACGCAAACACGCTGGTGTTCGGCTCGCTGCCTCTGGTTCGGCAAACTTTAGAGGCCAAAACCACCCTAGGAACTGACCTTACAAGCCTTCTCGGCAAACGCGAAACCTCGGTTGTGAGCTTTGCCGGAAAGCTTCCGGCGGGCATGGGAGCGTTTCTGCCGCTCGACAATGATGAACTTGGCAAAAATCTCGACGCTATCAAGTATGTCTACGGAAACATGGATGTTAGCGGCGAGATAGCATCCGTTAATCTGACGGCACGAACTATGCAGAATACTCAGGCCACCGCATTGCTCGAAACTTTGGAAGGCCTGCAGCTTGTCGGCAAAGCCCTTCTTGGCGGCTCAAAAGGCGCTGATAAGCAGGTTTATGCACGGATGATCGAAAATGCGAAGCTTTCCGTTAAGGGGAACGAAGTGATGTTCGATCTTCAGGTTTCGCAAAGCGATGTCGATGTGCTGATCGGAATGATCAAGTAATTTCGCTCAGTTTTTCGTTTTCGTTTCATTCTTGTTCCTCTTATTCCGTGGTTTCAGATCTTTTCACCACAGTAACAAGAATGAACAAATGAGGAAAAAAGATTTATCCACGTCTGCGAAAGTTCCGCCTGGGCGAGGTTGCGAATTGCTCAATATCCCGATTCATCGAGCCGTCTTCATCAAACAGCGGAAATAGACGAAGATCGCTCGAAAGATATGCCGCTCTCAGCTCAACCGGACGCGAACCTGCCCGATTTATTACGCGGACGCTTGTTCCTCTCACATCTTCTATCCAGCGGGCAAATTGCTCGGCACGGCCGACGGTTGCCGACAGTAAAAGCATACGTATACGAGGCGGCGTGAGGATTATCGCTTCTTCCCAAACGTGTCCACGGTCTTCGTCGGCAAGATAGTGAGCTTCGTCGAGAATGACAAAATCGGTCCGCACCTGCTCACCGCCGCGAAGGGCGTCAAACAGCTGATTCCGGTATATTTCCGTCGTTCCGACAATCAGCGGAGCATTGGCATTTTCCTTTCTGTCGCCGGTCAGAATTCCTACATTCTCGGCACCGAATTCCTTTGAAAACTCTACGTATTTCGAGTTTGTCAGGGCCTTTAATGGCGTTGTATACCATGCCCGTCTGCCATCGGCCAGCAGGCGGCGAATCTCTTCGCGGGCTATCCACGTCTTGCCGCTCCCGGTTGTGGCGGTTACCAAAACATCCTCCTTTTCTATGGCTTCAAGGGCGTGTGAAACTTGGGTGAAATCGGCTGTTGGGGAGCAGGAAGAGGGCGCGATCCTGGTTCGCGGGCGGCGCCCCCTCGCGGGCGTGGCGGGCCACGCGG
>JANNGV010000699.1:0-4376 GCA_031404055.1 Chloracidobacterium sp. | reverse complement strand
CGTTTCTTGCCAAGCCGCCGTGTAAGCTCCGATCGGACATCGTCGATATCGAATTTAAGCTCAGTGCCCTTTTGAAGTCTCTCAAGAAGCAGCTTTTCCAGTTTGTCCTGCTCCAAGCGCTTTTGGTCTGCCCTGATCAGTTCGCGGACGTATTCGCTTGCCGAACCGTAGCCTTCAAGCCGCTCATCGACGAATGTCTTAAGCGACTCTGGCAGCGAAATGTTCATGGTTGTCGTAGCCATTCTCTGAGGATAATACAATTGGCAAACTTTGGCAATATCTGTCAAACAACGAAAGTCTTAAGGATTTGTCGCTATGAGACGGATTTGTCTAGCAACTCCTCCCACTTCAAAACTGCCTGCAAAACAGGTCGCTCAACGGTAGTTTCTTCGTTGTCTTCTCCGACAACGAACCGCAGAAAGGAAGCTATCGCTTTACATTGTGCTTCGGTAAGGGAGTACTTCGCAGCTATAGACGCAGGCTCCGATTGGCGCAGTGACTTCCCAGACTCATGCAGAAGATGAAATTCGCAAGAATGAAGGATCCCTGTCGAATCATTTTTCCAATCCTTTAAGCCTAATAGCATAAAGGCAGGCAAGTAATAGCGGAACCCTTTCGCGTCAAAAAATGGCAAGGCCGAATCGCATTCCAATATATATTCGTCAGGCACATCCTGCCATCGTTGCTCGGTATCAAGTTGCCTTGCGTCTTGTAATTCTTCAGTAAATTTCCGAACATTAATGGCTTTAGCTTCGTGAAGTGTAATGCCGTCCGCGCGGGCAACTTTATCGAATGCTGCCATTATTTCGGCAATCAAGCTACCAAGTCGCTTCTCGGTAGAGTTATCGTCAATCATATCTGTCAACCGGAACTCCTTAGCTACTCCATCTTTCTAAGCCTTAAACGCAAAGCCTGTAATTTAATAAACCCTTCAGCGTCGTGCTGGTCGTAGGCACCCGCGTCGTCTTCGAAGGTGACGATGCGTTCCTTGTACAGCGAATACGGTGATTTACGGCCCGTGACGATGACGTTGCCTTTATATAGTTTTAGCCGAACGTCGCCCGATACGGTTTCCTGCGTCTGTTCGATCATGAGGCGCAGAATCTCGAATTCCGGTGCGAACCAGAAGCCGTAATATACAGATTCGGCGAACTTTACGCCAAGCGAATCTCTTAACCGCATTACTTCGCGGTCCATTGTGATCGATTCGAGAGCGCGGTGGGCGGTTTGCAAAATCGTCACGCCGGGCGTTTCATAAATACCGCGCGATTTCATTCCGACAAAGCGGTTTTCGACTAAATCGACGCGGCCGATACCGTGTTCGCCGCCGGTGAAATTGAGCTTTGTCAGCAGATCGACCGCGCCGTACTTCTCACCGTTAATTGCGACCGGCTCGCCTTTTTCGAAGGTCAAAACGATCTCCTCGGCTTTGTCCGCAGCTTTTTCCGGCGATTTAGAAAGCAGGAAAATATCATCCGGCGGAGCGGCCCACGGGTCTTCCAAGATGCCGCCTTCGTAGGAGACATGCATCAGGTTGCGGTCCATTGAATATGGCTTTGCTGCTGTCGCCGTCACGGGAATACCGTGTTTCGAGCAATAAGCGATCAGGTCGGCCCGGCCCTTAAATTCCCACGTCCGCCAAGGTGCTATCACCTTGATGTCCGGCTGAAGCGCATAATACGTCAGCTCAAAACGCACCTGATCGTTCCCCTTGCCGGTCGCTCCGTGAGCAACGGCATCGGCACCCTCGCGCTGGGCGATCTCTATCTGCTTTTTGGCGATAACGGGCCGGGCCAAACTTGTGCCGAGCAGGTAAACGCCTTCGTACAAAGCATTTGCCTTTACTGCCGTCCAGACAAAATCCTTGACGAACTCCTCGCGCAGGTCCTCGACATACAGCTTCGACGCACCCGTCGCCAGAGCCTTTTCCTCAAGGCCGCTTAGTTCCTCGCCCTGCCCGACATCGGCGCAATAACATACGACCTCACAGCCGTAAGTTTCCTTCAGCCAAAGCAGCATGGCCGACGTATCAAGCCCGCCCGAATAGGCCAGCACTACTTTATTTATCTTTTTGCTCATGTATTGTCAGAACCGGGAGTAGTAGCGACAGGGTTCTTACCTTTCCTGCCATCACACTACCGCTCGCTATTGTCAGTTTCCCCGAATCAAGCCTACAATTATAAGCACACGGAGATAATGATGACCAATTCGGGCCAGCTTTGGGGCGGCAGATTTACCGGAAAACCGGATGAAACGTTCGCCGAATTCAACAATTCCTATCGATTCGATAAACGGCTCTTCGCCGCCGATGTACGTGCGAGCATTGCCCACGCCAACGGACTTTTGCGGGCCGGAATATTGACCGCTGATGAAAATTCCGCGATCGCAGGTGCATTGAGAATCATGCTCGAACTCGCTGCCGGCGACCCCGAATATATGTATTCGGACGCCGAAGACGTCCATTCGTTTATCGAATCAAAGCTTGTCGAACTTATTGGTGACACCGGAAAAAAGGTCCACACGGGCCGCAGCCGTAACGATCAGGTCGCGACGGCATTTCGCCTCTGGCTTCGCGACGAAATTGCGAATATCCACAATGAGGCGAAGAATCTACAGTCATCATTGATCGCCGCCGCCGAACGCCACAAAGATGCGGTTCTGCCTGGCTATACACATCTTCAGCGGGCGCAGCCAGTTTTGTGGGCACACTGGTGTCTTGCGTATTTCGAAATGCTTGTCCGCGATCTTGAACGCTTGTCGGAAGTCGAACAACGCGTCAACGTTTTGCCGCTCGGCTCGGCCGCATTAGCGGGAACGAGTTTCAACATCGACCGCGAGGCCGTTGCCGCCGAACTCGGTTTCGAATCCGTTTCGGCAAACAGCCTGGACGCGGTTTCGGACCGCGATTTCGCCGTCGAGTTCGTCGGAGCATGTTCGCTCGTAATGGTTCACTTGTCACGGCTGGCCGAAGATCTGATCATTTACGCGACGGCCGAATTCGGCTTTATCACGCTGAGCGATGCCGTTTCAACCGGCTCAAGCCTGATGCCGCAAAAGAAAAACCCCGACGCTCTGGAGCTTATTCGCGGCAAGGCCGGACGCGTTTTCGGCCACCAAACGGCTCTGCTTGCAACACTTAAAGGGCTGCCACTGGCTTATAATAAGGATATACAGGAGGACAAAGAAGCTGTTTTTGACACCGTCGACACCGTCCGAATGTGTCTGAATGTAGCGGCGATCGTGCTTAATAACCTGACTGTAAACGAAGCCCGCACGCGCGAGGCCGCCGCCAAAGGCTATCTCAACGCGACCGAACTAGCCGATTATCTCGTCAAAAAAGGCGTCCCTTTTCGCACCGCCCACGATACGGTCGGCCGCATAGTGTTAGCTGCTATCGAACAGGGCAAAGAGCTGAATGAAATGCGCCTCGAAGATCTTGCGAAAGTGTCCGATCAAATTGAAGCCGATGTTTTCAACGCATTGAGCCTTGATCAAACCCTGGCCAGCAAATCCCAAACCGGCGGCACCTCCCCGGCCCGAGTCGCAGACGCACTCGCCGCTGCAAAGAAGAAAATGGAATAGCCGCGAAAAGGCACAGAAAGCGCAAAAAATAAAGAACATACTCATATTTTTTTTGCGACTTTTGAGCCTTTTCGCGGCTATTTAATCCAGGTTGCGGCTATAATCTCCTAAATGCATAAGTTTGTTCGAGATTTGATCACCGAATGGCGAAAGCTCGGGCTTCCGTTTGCGGATGAGACGTTGATCGTTGCCGTATCGGGTGGTGCCGATTCTTTAAGCCTCCTGCTTGCTCTCGAAGATCTTCGCACACGCCAGAAGCTCAAACTACGATTGGTCGCCGCACACTTTAATCATAAACTTCGCGGTGCCGAAAGCGATGCCGACGAGGAATTTGTAAAGCATCTGACTGCCGAAAAAGGCTTCGAACTCGCCATCGGCCACAGCCCGATTGCATCCAAGGGAAACCTTGAACAAAATGCCCGCGATGCAAGATACGATTTCCTGACCCGCACAGCCAATAACCTAAAAGCCTATGGCGTGGTGACCGCCCACACGATGAACGACCAGGCTGAGACGTTTCTTCTGAATCTTATCCGAGGCAGCGGTATTGATGGTTTGGGCGGGATGAGGACGGTTAGGGAGTTGAGGAGTGAGGGAGTGGAGAAGTGGACGAGCCAAGGAAATGATAGGAACATCCCCGTGTCTCCGCGTCCCGGCGTCTCCGACTCTCCCCTTCTCCCGTTCTCCTCCACTCCTCCACTCCTTCTCATCCGCCCTCTCCTCACATGGGCCCGGCGTGAGGACACGGAAAATTTCTGCCGTGACTGCGGCGTTGAATACCGATACGACACGAT
>JANNGV010000698.1:0-2858 GCA_031404055.1 Chloracidobacterium sp. | reverse complement strand
GCCGAACCAGCCGATCATCGCCGCTCCGATGCCCGAAGTGATGTGATCGTAACCCGGTGCGATGTCGGTGGTCAGCGGTCCGAGCGTGTAAAAAGGAGCTTCGCCGCAGACTTCCAACTGCTTGTCCATATTCTCTTTGATGAGGTGCATCGGAACGTGACCGGGACCTTCGATTATCGTTTGGCAATCCATTTCCCAAGCGATTTTCGTCAGTTCGCCGAGCGTGTCGAGTTCGGCAAACTGAGCTTCGTCGTTGGCATCGGCAATCGAGCCGGGACGCAATCCATCGCCCAAACTGAACGAAACATCGTAAGTCCGCATAATCTCGCAAATCTCCCGGAAATGCGTGTAGAGAAAACTTTCTTTGTGATGGGCGAGACACCATTTCGCCATAATCGAGCCGCCGCGTGAAACAATTCCCGTCGTCCGTTTCGCCGTCAGCGGAATATATGGCAGACGAACTCCCGCGTGAATCGTGAAATAATCAACGCCCTGCTCGGCCTGTTCTATAAGAGTGTCGCGGTAAATTTCCCACGTCAGATCTTCGGCCTTGCCATTCACTTTTTCGAGAGCCTGATAGATCGGCACGGTCCCGATCGGCACCGGCGAATTGCGCAAGATCCATTCGCGTGTTGCGTGGATATTCTTGCCGGTCGAAAGGTCCATCACAGTGTCCGCTCCCCACAGCGTTGACCAGCGCATTTTCTCGACCTCTTCCTCGATTGATGACGTAATCGCGGAATTTCCGATATTCGCGTTGATCTTGACGAGAAAATTACGGCCGATGACCATCGGCTCACTTTCGGGATGATTTACATTGTTAGGAATGATCGCCCGGCCACGAGCGACTTCATCGCGGACAAACTCCGGCGTTACAAATTCCGGAATTGCCGCACCGAACGACTCCCCGCGATGTTGGTGGTTCAGCGAGCTTCGGTCGTCACGTTCAAGACGGGCAAGATGTCCGCGTTCCGACGCACGGCCGAGATTTTCGCGTATCGCGACATATTCCATCTCCGGCGTGATGATGCCCTTGCGGGCGTAATGCATCTGTGTAACGCATTGCCCCGCCTTCGCTCGCAACGGAGCACGCCGCAAGCCGGGAAACTCTTCAAGCTTGCCCACGCTGGTTCCATCTCTAGATGGCTTCGCTTTAGCGAATTCTTCCGCTCCCTTGGTCAAATACCCATTATCCTGCGGCAAGATCTCACGGCCTTCATATTCCTCAACATCGCCTCGGTCGACGACCCAATCCCGCCGCAACGCCGGCAAACCCTCACGCACATCACAATTCGTCGCCGGATCAGTCCAAACGCCGCTCGTGTCATAAACGCGAACGGGCGGATTCTCCTCAAGATTCCCGTCAAAGTCCTTCGATGGCGACAACGCGATCTCGCGAAATGGAATACGTAAATTGTGTTTTGATTGATTGGCTTTGCCGCTGGTTTCAACGTAAATCTTCCGCGAGGCCGGCAACTTAACCTGGTCACCTGTTTTCTTTACTGACCCCTGACCTCTGACAACTGACAACTGTTCCTTCATTGTTTTTCTACCTTCGTCGGTATTATCCGCATCAGGTTTTTAGGGTAATGTCCAACGTCGAACAACTCTCAGCTTTTATAGCTCCCCTGAAAACTTTTGCATATTCTCGAAACAACCCCATTTTACTTGAAAACTAGCGATCAACGAAACGCGGTGAATCAGTGTGCACCAGCACTCAAATACAAACCATCTAATCCTCAAACACAATCCACCCGATTTTTCCATCGTTATTCATTCGGAAATGATAAAAAACCGTCTTGCTCGTCAGCGCCATTTTGTAGCGACGGAATTCAACTGCCGCCGGGTCGAGCATAAAATGCTCTGTACTGATTTTTTCATTGCCTAGATAAACGAAAGACTTCATCTCTTTAATATTTTCGGCGAGTTGTTTGCGAAAAGTTTCGCTAATTTTCGAGGCGTAATTTGCCGACAGAGTTTCAGGAGTTCTATTGTCAGCGATGTTTTTTAGAACTTGCAGAGATTTTTCAGTTTGGTTTACATCAATTACTTCTTTCAAACCGCCGACAAATGCACCCGGAATGTAAAAATTGGCGACTCGTTTTGAGATATATTCGGGACCAACGCCGCCATCTTCGAGGTTGCCGATAATCGCAATCGTCAAGTTCTCTTTTGGAAAATGTCGCACAACACTTCCGAATCCGCCAACCGTCGAACCGTGATGATGAATCATTTTATGACCGTTAAATGAATCGGTAAAAAAAGCGAAACCGTGGTTTACGTTTCTGCCGTCGTTTAGTTTTGCAGGCATCAGCATTTGTTCCAAACTCATTTGTTTTACCACGCGGCCTTTCAAAACGGCTTCCCACCATTTGGCTAAATCAACCGCACTTGCTAATATTCCGCCGCTTGGAGCAATGATCTTCGGGCGAAAAGGCTCGCCGTTTTTCCACACACCGTTTCGCAAAACATAACCTGCCGCCCGATTTGCAACCACATCTTCCTGGTGTTTAAAACGAATTGACGGAAAATTCAAAGGCTTTATTATTCGCTCATTCACGAAGTCTTCAAACGATTTTCCGCTCGCTTTTTCAACAATAATTCCGATCAGAGGCAGATTTGTATTTGAATAAAGCCAGTTTTCATTCGGCTCAAACCGCAGCGGAAACGATTTGACCAAATCAATAAATTCCTCCGCCGAATACTCGCGGCGATACGAAAATTCTTTAACTTCCGTCCAATCTTTCAAACCCGAGGTTTGATTTAGCAATTTTGTGACCGTATTGTTCTGCCAAGATTCAGGGGCGTTGGCAGGCGGTTTCTTCGAGGCCCAGGTCTTGGCGCTGGACGGTGCCGAA
>JANNGV010000697.1:0-2758 GCA_031404055.1 Chloracidobacterium sp. | reverse complement strand
CGGCACGTTCAGCGGTCCGAAACGCATGCTCTTCAAAACCGGCGGGAGCCTCTTGTGGATCGAGATCGAGATCGGTCTGAGCAAGAAAGGGAAGCGCAAAGCTGGACCGGCCCGCGTCCAGCAAATACGAAGCCAGCATCGGGTCGTCGGTAACGGCTGCCGGCTCGATGCCGAGCGTGTTTAACACCGCAAGATTTCGTTTGTAATCGTGGGCGGTTTTGTCGAGAAAGCCATTGGAAAAAATGTCCCGTAGCGGCGGCAAGGCAGCATCTTTTCCGCCCGTAAAATTTTGCAGATCGATGTAGTGCGACTGGCCGGGAGCGGTTGCGATCGCAAGGCCGAGCGGTTCGCTTTTATGGTAGCAACTCGATCTTTCTCCAGCGTTTGCATCATTTACTTCAAAGCTCCAAAACTCTGTTTCCCAGAGTTTGCGGACCAGTTTATCGAGATCTTCACGCGTATTGATCACCGAATAGCTGGTATCGACAGTCTCGGTTGTCGATTCCTTTCGTTTTTCGAAAAGCGTAGCCGAATCGGCAAATTCGCGGGTCAACGCGTTGAATTCAAGCTCGCGAAAAAGGGCGTAGGCAGCTTCACGGTCAGGTTCGCGGGCCTTTAGCTGATCAAGGTCGAGTTCAACCGGAACTTCGCAATGTATCGTCGCGAGTTCAAGCGATTGACGGATTATGTCCTGATTGTTTTGCAGGCTTTCGCGTTGGGTTTTGTGTTTGATCTTGTCCGCATTCTCCATCGCCGCTTCTGCCGAGCCCCACTCGAGAATGAGTTTCAAGGCTCCTACCGCGCCGATTCCGGGAGCACCAGGAATGTTGTCGATGGCGTCGCCCATCAAGCCCAGCAGATCGACGATCTTCGATGGCGGCACGCCGAATTTGTTTGTAACCCACGCCTCGTCGCACCATTCGATCGGCGGCACCGCGACTTTGCGCTTGACGTTGGTAGAATTCTGCCGCATCGCAACGACAAGCGGGTCTTGCACGAGTTGGCAGAGATCTTTATCGTTGGAAACGATCACCGCCTGCAGGTCTTTCTCCGCGACTTTTTTTGCAAGCGTGCCGATAATATCGTCGGCTTCGAAGCCGTCGTATTTAATTATCGGAATGCCGAAAACTTCACAAACCTGAATGATGAACGGAATCTGTTTGGCCAGATCGTCCGGCATCGCTTCGCGGTTCGCCTTGTAATCGGCAAACGAAGCGTGACGGAATGTAGGAACGTCAGTGTCGAACACGGCGGCGATATAATCGGGCTTCTCGTCATTAAGCAGCTTGCGAAGCATGTTCGTAAACACGAAAATCGCCTGCGTCACCTGCCCCTTGCTGTTCCGCAACGGGTCCTGCTTCGCACCCATCGGCGCAAAAAAAGCCCGGAAAATGTGCGACATCGAGTCGATCAAAAATACTCGTTTCATTATTCGTTTACCTGATTGATGAATGATAGATAAACATGCAGGCAGTTACAAGTTGCCCCAGTTTGCTCTTTTCATAGGGTTCCTTCTTGTTCCTCTTATTCCGTGGTTCGGATTTTTTAACCACAGAATAAAAGGATCAAGAAGGAATAAGAGGAACGGAAAAGAGAACGCTCTCAAAGCTGTACGACTCGCTTCATGGCATTTTTTGACTCGGCGGCAAAACGCTTTTGGAGCATCCGGCTGACGGGATAGCCGAGTTTGGCGAGCGGATGATTTGGTTTGGAAAAGGCGTAAAGGTCGTACCAGACCTCGCCGGTGTGGGGGTGAAATTCGACTGAGAATCGCTCTTCGCCGGTTTCGCTGTGTTCCGTTAGGGTTCCATACGCGAAACCGAATCGATTAATGTCCGATATTTCGTCAATCAGGTAGACGATGCGGCAGGCATTTAGAGAGTAGAATCCGAAATGGTTGACCAAAACAGCCAAGTTTTCGCCAACGGAGATTGGCGTGTCGGGCCAGCACAGTTTAACCCAAAACATATCGAACATTTTCCAGCTTCGGATCGCCGTTTTTGCCTTTTCGAAGCCTTCCGGGCCGTTACCGATCAGAATGCGGTTGTGATCCGTGTTATATTTTTGCGGGCTTCCCGTGGCCGAAGCACCGACTTCGACGTAAGAATAATCACTATCCGAGCATCGATCGATGAAGCTCCGGATGAAGGCTTCGTTGGGTTTTGTGAGAAGGAACATTTTTGATTTGCCAAATCCTGGTCAGTATCAATATACAGGTGTTGTTTGAGAAACGTCAGCGATTCCGCGTCCTCCACCGAGCTACGGCAGAATTGCAATCGGCCCGCGCTAGTGAGTTGCCGTTATAAACTGGAGTTAGAGCAACCCATCCTTCTTCTCGCGCTTTTGCGGGAAATATTTATCTCCCGCAAAATCGCGAAGACGCAAAGAAGTGCCGGAATTAAATTGAGCTGGAATTGCAAATTCACAGCGTAGACAGTCAAAACTGCCCACTCCCGGCCCTCAAAACTCTTGACACGACGTTGCATCTATGCGACAGTATTTCAGCCACGCATATCGCTGGCAATACAGGTCTTTGATAATTTGAGAGGTTTGGATGGCTAGTTATAAGATCCCTTCCGTGCGTCATTGGCGATCACTTGGGAAACCGATACCAGGATTATAACTATAAAGTGTCAACTTTTCTTAGGACGACACACTTCTAAGAATCGTTCCACTTAAGGAGAGGGTTCGCGCAAAGTGGAACGAGTATTCGGCAATAATATACTTGACACACCACAAAAGGAATGCTATTCTTATT
>JANNGV010000696.1:0-1975 GCA_031404055.1 Chloracidobacterium sp. | reverse complement strand
AAAGGAAATGTTCGACGTGTTTGGGAGCCGCTTTTGGGAATCGGGCGTGCCGTTCAACCGAGAATTTGGAATTTTGTCCAATATTTCGCTTTCCAGTCGGTCGCGCAGAGCACGAACTCGTTTGATCGCCGACATATCTTTTACTAAATTTGCGGCTGCACCCAGGCCAACTATCTGATGGACGGCTTCGGTGCCCGGCCGTCGCCCGCTTTCCTGTCCGCCGCCGGTAAATATTGAGGGCAAAGCCACACCATCGCGAACATACAGTGCTCCAATGCCTTTTGGCGCGTGAAATTTGTGGCCCGATATCGAATATAGATCGATTGCCGTGTCTTTCAGATCAATGGGAATTTTGCCTGCCGCGTTTACGCCATCGGCGTGAAACACGGCGTTCGAATTCTCCTTAACAACCTCGGCAATTCTTTCGATCGGAAAAATAATGCCCGTTTCGTTATTTGCATGCATTACGGAAACAATCGCGGTGTGCTCGTTCAAAGCGGCCCTCAATTGATCAAGATCGAGCTGACCATTTTCATCGACGTCGAGCCAGGTAACTTTATAGCTTTTCTTTTCAAACTTTTCGCATAGTTTACGAACAGCTTCGTGTTCGACGCGGGTAGTGACTATATGATTGTGTTCGGGATTTGCTTCAAGTGTGCCAAGAATCGCCCAATTGTCGCTTTCCGTACCGCCGGATGTGAATACGATCTCGCTTGCATCGGCGGCGCCGATGAGGTCCGCAACCGATTCGCGTGCGGCGGCTGTTGCCATTGAATTCTGCCGGCCAAACGAATAGGCGGACGAGGGATTGCCGAACGAGGCGCCAAGAAACGGCAGCATTGCATCCATAACTTCCGGCGCGACTTGCGTTGTAGCGTTGTTATCAAAGTAAATCATCGGGTTGTTACAAAAAGGACGGCGCGCTCAATTTACCATTTAACATTTACCCATTACAATTAGCCTAACTGTGAGTGCATTATTACAAATAACCGAACCGAACGGCCGGATCTGGGAGACGAATCTTGTCGCCGGAAGCGTTTATTCTATTGGCCGTGCAAAGGAAAACGACATCGTGCTGAACGACCGGCGCGTGTCGAGAAAGCACGCCCGCGTTACGAGCGAAGGCGACCGATTCACTATCATTGACGGCTATTTCGAAAATGGCAGCCTTGTCCGCAGCGTCAACCACGTCTTCGTAAACGGTGCACCGATGCTTGAAAAACAGCTGGAGCCGGGCGACGCGATCATTATCGGCGAAAGCCGGCTGGAATATAAGGTAACGGCCCCCGTAAAAGTGGAGTCTATCCCAAGTGTTTTGAGCCGTATCGTTACGAGTGGCGGAACTTATGATTCGGAAACGGTCGACGTTATCACCGAAGGCGTCAATTATGACGACAAACCGCTCGGCCACACTCAGGTCCAACTTTCGGCTAACGAGATAATAGGCCGCCAGACTCATCTTTCGATAGAGTCGTCGATCGCGACGGCTGAAGAAGTTAAAGACCTTCGGCGAAAAGCGAAGATGCTCGAGCTTCTTTATGAAATGAGCAAGTCGATTGGCACGGTATTTGACTTAAAGGAAATATTTGAAAAGGCGACTGACCTGATCTTTCGCGGTACACCGGCAGATCGCGTTGTGGCGCTAATCGCGGATGAGACGATCGACGGCAAGATTCTGGACTACAGTTTGTTCCCGATTGCGGTAAAAACCCGCGACGAGCACACCGACATGCTTCCGGAAAAGCTGACGATCAGCCGCACCATCACGCAGAAAGTGATGCGCGAAAAAGTTGCGTTGTTGTCGCAGGACGCGAAATCGGATGCACAGTTTTCGGGTGCGGAATCGATAGTTTCACAGGGCGTTAGATCGACGATCTGCGCACCGCTGATAACGGAATCGAACGTTCACGGCGTTTTGTACGCAGACAGGCTCGATCCTTTTGCGACATTCACGGCGGACCATCTTGAGATGATC
>JANNGV010000695.1:0-5747 GCA_031404055.1 Chloracidobacterium sp. | reverse complement strand
AGTAGAACACGGCGCGGCTTTTCGCTTTTCTCGTCGTTTGCGTCGAGTGCGGTGTTGCCGGATTTCAGAGCCGAAAGCAGCGACTTTAACGCGCTGTTAATCTGAAATTCCGATTCCTTCTCGGTAAAGGCACCAGACCCGGGATCGGCGGCCGGAGCCGGCTTATTTTCCTCAAGCTGATGCGCCGTTGCCGAGCCGCGGCCGGAATGGTCCTTATTTGCTCGAAGCATATTCTGGCAACGCGGACAGCGTACCGTGAAGTTTCCGCTGGGGATCTTCGATTCGTCTAACTGTAGAGAGACAGAGCAGTTATCACAGCGTATTATCATAAGGGTAGTCGGTCAGTAGTCAGTAGTCAGTGGTCGGTCGTCAGTAGTCAGAAGTAAGTAGTCAGTGATCGTTTGTAGGTAATCGGTTTTTGGAGTAATTTCTCACAACTGGCTACTGACAATTGACTACCGCTGTTTACTCCATCATATCCAGCACGGATGATGTGCTGGCTGGTGCCGGCGGTGGCGGGGCAATAGGTGCCGGAGCTCTGGACGGCTGATGCTTCTGCGGATTTGCGTAATCCTCGGTCGAAGAAAGACCTTTGAGCTGAAGCAGCAAATTGTTCTGGTTTGTGGCGAACGAAAGGCCGTCTTCGAGCGTGATGACCTTTGTCTCGATCATTTTCCGGATCACCGAGTCAAAATCCTGCATACCGTCGATCTCACCGTCACGGATTGCGTCGAGCAAAGTCTTGCCCTCACTCTCGCCTTTCTCAATGTATTCGCGCGTTCGCGGATTTGATTTCAGTATCTCCACAGCGGCAACACGGCCGGATCCATCCGCTTTCGCGATCAAACGCTGCGAAACTATGTAGCGGAAAGTCTGCGCCAGACGCGTGCGGATGATTCTTTCTTCATTTTTTGGATAAAGCCCGATGATGCGGTCGATCGTTTTCGAAGCATCGATGGTGTGAAGGGTGGATAGAACAAGGTGGCCCGTTTCGGCGGCTTCCAACGCAATCTCCGCTGTCTCAAGATCACGCATTTCGCCAACCAGAATAACCTTCGGAGCTTGTCGCAATGCCGCACGCAGGGCCGAGGCGAAGTCTTTTGTATCGGCACCTACTTCACGCTGATTGATGGTGCTCTTCTTGTGGTTATGCAGGAATTCGATCGGATCTTCGATCGTTACAATGTGATAGCTTTTTGTCTCGTTGATGCGGTCGATGATCGCGGCTAGGGTCGAGCTTTTGCCCGAACCGGTCGGCCCGGTGAGCAAAACAACCCCGTTTCTGATCTCGCAAATATCGGCAAGCTGGGGCGGAACGCCAAGCGATTCAAAACTCGGAACTTCGTGCGGGATGACGCGCATCACGATCGAGTACGAGTTTCGCTGCTGGAATATGTTGACGCGAAATCTGCATTTGCCCGGCAGGGCGTAGCTAAGATCCGCAGTTCGATACTTCGCAAGCTGCACGGCCGCTTCGGCGTTGTCACGCAGGATCGACATCGCGATCATCTCGGTTTGAAACGCCGTAAGCCGGCCCAATCCGAGCGGTGTCGACGAATATAGCGTGCCGTTGATCTCGACTTGCGGCTTCTGGCCGCACGAAAAGTTGAGATCGCTAACATTGTCTGAACTGAGCAGCATATGCTCAATAATGGGTGCTATATCAAGCAAACTCATCGGGTGGTGAAGCTCCTGGAAAATTTACAAAGAAGGGCGGGAAAGGATTTGCTCTGTTGAAAGCTGAAGGCCAGCGATTTCGCTAAGGGTATTATGGACTACCGATTTAGGAAAATGCAAGCACTTTTTAACATGACACAACAACGTTGTGTTTCTGCGGTCAAGATCGAAGGAGTATCCGCATTCTTTCCGTTATTGCATCGGCATGGGAAATAAGATCGCTGATGACGGCCGCTGAGTCCGCACCGGCTGCAAGCACGCTCGCGATATTCAACCTTGTGATGCCGCCAATAGCGACGAGCGGAAAGCCGCCGACCAAGCTTCTGGTTCCGGACAAACCCTCTAATCCGACTTCGGCATCCGGATTCTCCTTGGTAGTTGTCGAAAAGATCGGGCCGACAGCAATATAATCAATCGGCAGCCTGACAGCCGCCAGTGCCTGTTCGGGTGAATGTGTCGATAGCCCAATGATCGCGTTTTTGCCCAAAAGCCCACGAGCTTCCGTGCACGGCAGATCGTCCTGGCCGAGATGCACGCCATCGGCTTTTAAGGCAAGAGCGATATCGACGCGGTCGTTAATTATTATTTGCGCCCCATTTGCACGAGCGATATCGACAGCTTCAGCGGCCGCCTCATAAAAATCGCGGGACGACGCGTGTTTCTCGCGCAGTTGGATGAAGGCGGCTCCGCCGGCGATAAGGCGTTCCACCTGATCCGGTATCGGGATTCCTGAGATGCGAGTGTCAGTGATCGGGTAAATTTTGGGGAGCTTAAATCTCACAGTTCAGAATTTACGACGATGAATTTCGAACTCAGACGAGCGATTTCATCATCAAATAGCCGTCTTCGCCGTTGTTGTAATAATGTGAGATTCGCTGGACGACGGAAAAACCGCTTCTTTTATAAAGATTCTGGGCGGCAACATTGCTGATGCGAACCTCGAGCACGATAGCGCCTACCTTTTTCGCCTTAAGTGATTGTTCGAGGCGTGACAGCATTTGTTCAGCCAGGCCGCGACGCCGGTGTTCCGGTGCGACGCCTATAGTTGTGATATGGGCAGCTCCGTCCTCGCCCACAAGGACACAAACAAATCCGGCCATCCGATCTTCGGCGGTAACGATCTGATAACTGAGAGCATTCGGCTCATTCAGAAGGTAGTCGAAAGTGTGCTTGGTATAGTTTTCGCCATTCTTAAAGCACCTCATATTCAGCCGCAGGACTTCTTCAAGGTTTTTATCGACGAGAGGCCGAACGGCATAAGTGGTTGGCGGAGCCGGAACAACTATCGCCGCTTCCGGTTCGGGAAACGGTATCAGCAAATTTCGAATCGCCTGCAGCACGGCCATAAAAAATCAGATGTTCTTGGGCGGTTAAAATACAGCTATAGAATAAGCATGCAATCGCCGTAGCTGTAAAACCGGTAACTTGACGCTACGGCGTGCCGGTATGCATTCATTATAAGATCGTGCCCGGCAAAAGTTGAAACCAAAACAAGCAAAGAGCTTTGCGGCAAATGAAAATTAGTCAGAAGGCCGTTAACCGCCCGGAACTTGTATCCCGGCGTAATAGTCAGATCGGCTGCGTGATGTCCCGGAACGAATTGGCCATGATTTACCATCGAACTTTCTAGGGCTCGCGTCGTCGTCGTCCCTACGGCAACGATCCGCCGTCCAGAGCTTTTCGCCTCATTAAGCAGCTTCGCCGTATCGTCCGTTATCTCATATCGTTCGGATGCGACCTTATGTTTAGTAAGGTCCGTAACGCGAACGGGCTCAAAAGTGCCGTAGCCGACGTGAAGGGTGATCTCGGCGACACTTGCTCCCGTATTCTTGATGCGATCCAGAATCTGCGGGGTAAAATGCAGTCCGGCGGTTGGGGCCGCGATCGCTCCGCGTTTACTGGCATAAACAGTCTGGTAACGTTCGCGGTCAGTATCTATATTTATACCATCACGCCGGATATACGGCGGCAGCGGTGTTTTCCCGATCTCCTGCAAAATACTTTCGAATTGGCCGTTTGTCGCAAACTGAACGATCACTTTTCCATCAGGTGCCTTTTCTACCACTTCACAGCTCAATCTTTCGTCGAAGAAGATCTGTTTGCCGTTCTTCAATCTTCGTCCCGGCCGGGCTAAGGTCAGCCACGTCATTGGTTTGAGTTCTTCGATCAAAAAGACTTCTACACTTGCACCTGTTTCCGATCTGCCAAGCAAGCGGGCAGGAAACACTTTCGTATTGTTCAGAACGACGACATCGTTATTTGATAAAAACTCCGGGAATCTGGAAAACTGCCCATCGTTGAAAGACCTGGTTTTGCGATCGACAACCAGCATCCTTGAGTCTTGGCGCGTTTCTAGCGGTTCCTGTGCGATCAAATTGTCCGGGAGATCAAAATCGAATTCCGAAAGCAACATAAAAACTTGTATTGTGTCGGTAAAACATTTCTAATATAATTCGATTATCGCAGACTCAAACCCTTTTTGTATTCGCTTTTAAGTTATGAACGTTCGTGTATAGAAAACGTGAACAGACTGCCGGGATACACTTATTACTGGGTTCCCATCACAGTAACTGATCTAAAATTCAAGGAGCAAGGAATTTATATGAACATCAGGAAAATACTTTCAGCGATCTTTTCTGTAATTTGTGTTGCAACGCTTATGTTTGTTGCCGCCAATTCGGCTAACGCCCAAGGCCGCTATTCGGCAAGATATTCGCGGAGCGACGTAAGCAATATCGTATCGCGGCTTGAACAGAGCAGCGACGCCTTTCGCCGCAATTTCGACAGGTCGATGGACAACAGCAACATCAACGGAACTCAGGCTGAAGACCGGTTCAACAACATTGTCAGGGATTTTGAGAATTCCGTCGACCGGCTCCGCCGTGAATTTGACCGCAATGATTCGTGGTGGGAGAGCCGCAATAATGTCGAGGGCATGGTCCGGGATTCACGACCTGTAAATACGATGATGACCACGCTTCCGTTTCGAAGAAATATCGAAAATCAATGGAACCAACTCCGGAATAACATCAACACGCTGGCGGACACTTATGACCTTCCCGGCCTGAATGGCGGCGGTTGGAATGGCGGAAGCGGCGGAGGCGGAGGTAATGCACCGAATTGGGCTGTAGGAACATTTTATGGCCGAAATCCGCAGACGGGCGGCACAATCACACTGACAATAAGCCGGAACGGCAGCGTTACCGCCGATTTTGACGGTTCACAGTCATACGGCACGCTTAACCGAAATACTCTAAACATGAGCGGAGAAATCGCTCGCGTCACCCAGATCAATAATGGCCTTAGGACCCGTGGAAACGACGGGCAAGTTATCGATTATTATCGTAACAATAGTGGTGGGGGAAGCGGCGGCGGTGGCGGAAACGTTCCGAGTTGGGCGATAGGAACATTTTATGGGCGAAATCCGCAAACCGGCGGGACAATCACTCTGATGATTGACGGAAGCGGTCGGGTAACCGCGGATTTCCAGGGTTCCCAGTCGTACGGAACACTTAACGGCAGCAATTTGAATATGAGCGGCGACACTGCCCGCGTGACCCGGCTCAACAACGGTCTTCGAACGCGGGGAACGGATGGTGCAACGATAGATTACTTCCGCAACAGCAGCGGCGGTAATGACGGCGGCAATGACGGTGGCGGGAACGCCCCGAGTTGGGCCGTTGGGACATTCTATGGCCGAAATCCGCAAACCGGCGGCAGGATCACTTTGACGATAAATCGAAACGGAAATGTGACGGTCGACTTTGGCGGCGGTAACCAATCGTACGGAACCATAGATGAAAACTATCTGCGTGTTGGAAATGCGACTTCGAGGGTGACCAGAATACGAAATGGCATTCGTACAACGAGCACGACGGACAGTCAGGTGATTGAATATTCTACGCGCCCTAACTAACCGGATTGCTCGATGAAAGTTCATTAAGTTATACAAATCCTTGACGATCCCGATTGTCTATCGAGACAAGATCAGGCAAAACAGCATTTTAACAAGATGCTGTTTTGTTTTATGCGGACCGCTTTAGATTTTTTGTGACTAAATGAAATGTTCA
>JANNGV010000694.1:0-4950 GCA_031404055.1 Chloracidobacterium sp. | reverse complement strand
CGAAAACAAAAATGTTGTCCACCGACAAGGATTTTTCGACGATGTAGCCGGTCAGAAATTCAAGCGATTTCGTCCACGCCACGTCAGCCGGAAAATTCGAGGCGGCATAGTAATAGAATCCGACGTTAAACAGAAGCGCCAGCGAAATCCAAACAACACTCCACGTCGTCGCCTCCTTGAACGACACTTCATGCGCGTTTCGATGAAACACGCCCAGATCGAGAGCGAGCATCATCAAGACAAAAACCGTGAATCCCAGATAAAACCAGTAGTATTCCGCAAAGGGAAATAATATTTGTGTGTCCATTTCTTGTATCTATTCAGTTTCGAGCAATTGCAAAGAAAAGACCCTTGCGTAGCTACTTTTGGTTAGCCGCAAAGGTCTTGATATTTTCACGAGCGCGTCGGATTGTTTTGGCAAACAAACGTAATGACGAATCGCGCCGAACCCTTTCGGGCTTATCTACTCCCCTTTTTTATTTGATTTCCTCAGCGAAAACCGTGATGTGTTTATCCCCGCAGACCCCGCCGACCATCTCGTACACGGATGTCTAACGTTTCGGCGATTTCCACCAGCGTTTCCTCCTCTTCGGGGCTAATAAACGAACTGACATCCATCGATGAGTTTCCGCCTGCTGATTCGGCAATTCGGCGGCAGCGGTTCATGATTTTAGTCTTCAACTCTTCGCGTTCGCGTACGGTCAGCAGTTGCAAAACTGTTTTTATCTTTTCCAGGCAGTCAGCGAAAAACTGTCGACTCGGCTGATAAACAAGCCAGTTATCGAGCTGATCGTTGAGCGGACTGCGTGCATCAACTTCATCTTCACGCGCAGCGTCGAAAATCAGATTTTTCTCGCGTCGTGCAATAGCTCCATGGGCCCACGCCGTCTGCACGAGCGGCACAAGAAACAAAAGTTGCAATTTATTTTCATCCCATTCGTCGGAAGAGGTTTTTTCCCGCGTTATTCTTTGTTTCATAGTATTGATGATTTCTATGGACGACAGTTCGGTAGCCGCCACCTGGCCTAACGGTTATTTCGCAAGCTCACTTCTGCGTTGTTTGAACTTTGCTCTATTTTTTTTCTCTCATCGCCGGAACAGCCTGTCCCGCTTATAAGACACGATATTGCAAACCGAGTGCCAGTCCTTCGAAAACTCAGAAATGAACTTAAATAGCCCGAAGAAGATGCATTCGGTGAATTTTAGTGTTGAGGACCAAGGGCTTGAGATCCTTCAACAAGTCCCAAATTGCCACACTTCTGTTGCAAGGTGCGATAGTCGAGCTGCCAATGGTCGCATTCCGAAACACGTTATTGACACTCAACACAGCCATTGGAACGCGAACCTATAACGCAGATCGTTGTCGGCACGCGAGTTGCTCTTGGTTATGAGAAGTTGAGTACGCTAAGGAAGTAAGAATGGATATTGATGCGGTACAAAAGCAAATGCGCAATCTAGCAACCATTGTGGAAACGGATTTAGTGGTGGTTAGTTACGGTCGAGGTTCTCCGCAACGAAAGTAATACCGATTCGGACGAATCACGAATGAATGTCTCTGAACAGTAGATCCTATTTTGAAATGAAGAAAGTTTTCGAGACGATTTGCGCTTTTTTCAAGGAGTTAGGAAGTCTTACGCCGATAGCTTTTGCAACGGCATTTTTGCCGATGCTTGGAAGCGCGGTTTTGATTTTGCTGGCACATCCGCTTGGAAATTGGCTACGCGAGAATTGGGAAATCGGCACACCGCTTTATTTGCTAGGCATTTTATCTTTTTGCGGACTTGCACTCCTTCCGACCAATGTCGTCGGGATGCTCGCGGGTTGGGTTTTTGGTTTCGATTTGGGGATTGCGGTTTTGATCACTGGCGTCGTCGGGGCCGCTTCTATTTCTTTTTTAATTCATTCGCGCATCCTTGGCGACAAGCTTCCGCACGTTTTTGACACGCATCCAAAAGCGAAAGCGATTTACGAAGCCATAGTCGGGCAGTGCGTATGGCGCACGACCTTGATAGTTTCCTTGCTGAGGCTTTCGCCCGCAATGCCTTTTGCGTTGACCAATTTTTTAATGGCGGCGGCGCGTGTTCCGCTCAAATCCTTTGTCGTCGGCACATTTGTCGGAATGCTGCCGCGTTCCTCGGCCGTAGTTTTGGTTGGCGTGGGACTTTCGGAACTGACATTCGATAATCCAGAAAACACTTGGCTAATTGTCTTCGGAATCGTATCAACAATAATTGCGGTCATCGTCATCGGTTCCATTAGCAGACACGCTCTTGAGCGTCTGACTGTCCGGTAAACTTCCGTTAGTCAGTCGTTTGCGGAGAAATTCTATACAAGTAACTGCTTCTCGATTTGATTTTACAAGCAAATTCCGATCAGGCCGTAACGTCAGTCATTCTGTGAGCCAAACGCCGAGGAATTATGTCGAAAGGCGATGTAGTAACTCTCGATTCGAATTTACTCGTTGCCGCGATCGCCTTCGGGGTGAGTATCCGGTAGAAGCCGGGAGTAGGTAATTCAACGTGGTTGCGTCCAAGGAAATGTTCCTTGACTGGAGCGTAAAGGAATGGGGCCGTAATAGGTTTGCTGTCGGACCGGAGAAATATTTAACTAATTAAAAATTGGAGATAAAAATATGAAGAAAACTATTCTGAGCGTGGCAATGTTATTTGCCTTAACAACAATTGGATTCGCACAATCGGTGACGAATTTTAACATCACGGACAAAATGGTCATTGATGCCCAAAAAACTTGGTGCAGCGCATTAGTCCAAATTAACGAAACCAAAGAAAAAGGCGGCGATTACAAGACAGTTGCGTCGGACATTATTGATGCCGCTTACAACTATCAAAATGGCGCAGTTCTTTTCAAACCGACGCTGACTACCGGCGATCAGGTTTTCCGCATGGATAAAGAAGGCGCGTTGGCTTATTTCGTTGGCGGCAATTCCAAATATACAAACGATAGCGGCTTTGCGTTAAAAGGATGGAAAAAATGCGAGAGCAAGCCAAGAGGCATCATTTTGAACGGTGACACAGCACTTTCTATGGGCAATGTTCACGTTTGGGACAAAGACGGCAAGGAAACTATGGTTGACAAAACCTGGGGCTACAGAATGGATGAAAAAGGAGCCTTGAGAATTGTTTTGCATCACTCGTCTTTGCCATATATGCCTGCGAGTGTAGCTTCAAATCGTAAGTAAAAAAGCTTGTAGGGTGAAGGAAGTAACAACTAACTTGTGCTGGTCGACGGAGTTGTGAGGTTTGTCGACCAGCTACATCGTTTTGCATATGGATCTTAACCTTTTGATAGGCAATTTTCTCAATCCCTCGATCCTGTTTTTCTTTCTGGGATTGCTAGCGGTGTTTGTCAGATCGGATCTGGAAATTCCAGCGCCGATCCCGAAAATTCTATCGCTGTATCTGCTGTTCGCGATCGGCCTTAAGGGCGGCTTCGGGATCGCGGCGGCGGGTCTGCAGCCTCAAATTGCCATTACTCTGGGTGCAGCCACTATAATGGCTTCGGTAGTGCCGCTTTATGCTTTCGTTATTTTGCGGCGAAAGCTTTCGCTTGCTGATGCCGCCGCCATAGCCGCCACTTACGGCTCGATCAGTGCCGTGACATTTATCACTGCCGCCGCATTTCTGGAAAAATTGAGCATCTCGTACGGCGGTTATATGGTCGCGGCTATGGCTCTGATGGAATCTCCGGCGATCATCGTTGCCGTATTGCTTTACCGTCTTCGCTCGGTTGAGAGCAGCGGAGCAACCTTTGAATGGCGCGAACTATGGCGTGACGCGTTTTTCAACGGCTCGGTTTTTCTCATAATGGGCAGTTTGCTGATCGGCGTACTGTCGGGCGAAGCGGGAGCCAAGGCCTTGAAGCCTTTCACGAGCGACATATTCACGGGAGTCTTGTGTTTCTTCCTGCTCGATATGGGAATCGTCGCGGCGAAGAGACTGGGCGATCTGAAAAAAGCGGGAGTTTTTCTGACCGCGTTTGGCATTCTGCTGCCCGTCGTCAATGCCGCCTTGGCGATTCCGCTTGCTTACGCTTTAGGATTATCGCAAGGCGACGCATTTCTTTTCACGATCTTGTGCGCGAGCGCGTCGTATATCGCAGTTCCGGCAGCGATGAGGCTCTCGATCCCCGAAGCGAATCCGAGCCTCTACGTCCCGATGTCGCTCGCCATCACGTTCCCGTTTAACATCATTGCCGGGATGCCGCTTTACCTAGCTGTTATCAATCGAATCTGGAGTTAAATTTTATGATGCCGGTCAAAAAAATTGAGATCATCGTCGACGAACTTGAAATGCCAAAGGTACTAAAACTCCTCGACGACGCGGGCGTGTCGGGTTACACGGTCATCAAAGACGCGACTGGCAAAGGCGATCGCGGCCTGCGAAGCGGAGACGATCTTACCGGCGTGTTCGCCAACTCGTATGTTATGACGGCGTGCCCGGGCGAGCAGCTAGATCTCATTGTCGAGTCAGTTCGTCCCATCCTAAAACAGCGTGGCGGCGTGTGCCTGGTGTCCGATGCTCAGTGGATAGTTCACTAACTTTCGTGATGGGTTTTGCTATGGGTTATCGATGCCATAAGATCGATCTGTCTAGTAAAACGGAATCGACATGAGGCTCACATCTATGAATGAGAGAAGTCTGTTTTTGCAGTTTTGGAAACATGAGGCGATTGCGACCCGCAAAGTTGTATCGCGCATACCCGAAGATCAGTCGGACTACCGACCACATCCCCAGTCACGTACCGCCCGCGAGTTGGCCTGGTTAATCGTCCGTGAAGAGATTCTTCTGGTTGAGGGACTCGAAAACGGCGTTATCGACTGGTGCGAGGGCGATGATCCTGCGAGCATTGAAGAAATTTTAGGTATTTATGATGCTCAGCACGACAAAACGTTGAAACGGCTAGAGCTGTTGGATAACGGGAACTGGGAAC
>JANNGV010000693.1:0-5335 GCA_031404055.1 Chloracidobacterium sp. | reverse complement strand
GGCGATCTGCTTCTTTCGAAGCATCATAGCCGGATTCTATGGCAAATCTTCAACATGGAAGATTGCACCGAAAACGACATTAGCCTCCCGCAATTCAAGTGTTGGCTCAATTATGTTTGCGTCCAGTGACAAGCTACGCAGAAATATCCTTCGCCAATTAGAAGTCTAGCACAAACTGAGACAATCGAAAACGAAAAATTGAAAATGGAAAATAAAGAATTTAATTTCTGACCTGAAAGTTTGTAAATCGCTTTTGACGAAAATTTGAGCCTGAATGATCTAAGCTTTAATTTTCCATTTTCCACTTTCAATTTTCCGTTGTTCTATTGCTCCGTCTCAAATTCCTGCGGAGCTGCGTCCTTAAATTTCAGGACCCGATCGAGCATTTCCGAGCATTCCGAGCTTCTCGAACCAAGCTGGGCGTCCGTTTGGGCCTGCATATTCTTTATCTGATGATATTCGTCGGCGATATGGAGGGCGGCAAGAATGGCCACCTTAAGTGAGTCGACAGTTAACGTGCCCGAAGAAATCTCGCGCATTTTGCTGTCAACGTAGTCCGCCAGGCGCAAGATGTAATCATTATCGCCATCGGACCTAATGCTGTAATTCTGATTATAGATCTCGACCTTAATTGATTGTTCCGCCGATTCGGCCTTACTTTTTCCGCTAATCATGCGTGCTGCTGCCTCCCGACTGCTTCGGCAACTTCTGCGTCAATCGTGGACATTGCGTCCAACATTGCCTCAACCTTTAATTGGATTGCATCGCGTTCCGAAAGCAGCTTTTCGACCTTTTCTTCAAGCCTTGCATTCTCGGCCAACAAGCTTGCCGCGTCACGACGCAACGAGATAGTTTCGCGTTCGATTTTCTCTTTTTCCTCGCGAAGTTTCTTTGCAAATTCAATTGTAAGGTAAATCTTATCTTCGAGATGAGAGAACTTCTCCATCCCCGTTAGGCCGTTCATTCAGATGTCTCCGTTTTTTGAGAATCTTAAAGCAAAATAGATTTCGATTATGTGTATTTTATGTAAAAACTTCAAGTAACGCGTCAACATTTTTTTCAGGGCCGTTGCTCAATCCCTAATGTTTTACTTAAACTTTCCAGAATGCTCTCGTGCACACCCGAAACCTCTTCATCGACAAGCGTTCTTTCGTCGCTGCGATACTCCAGGCGTATTGTCAACGAACGTTTGCCCTCCTCGACACCTTTGCCTTCAAAAATATCGACGAACCCGACATTGCGACAGATTTCGGCACCATGGTCGATTACCGCCGCCCGAATATCTTCAAACGTGGTAGCTCGATCTACCAGGAGCGAGACATCTCGGATAATGGACGGGTATTTAGGAAGCGGCCGGTAAAGGATCGGCGTGGTATTCCGCGAAAAGACCGCGTCAAGATCGACTTCAGCCAAAAATACCGGCTGCTTGAATTTGTAATTCGCCGATATTTCCTCGTTCAGGCGCCCAATCGTTCCGATACAGCCACCATCGATATAGATCGCAGCGGTCTGTCCGGCTCGAAGATGTTTTGCTTCGGCATTGCGGAATTCGACCGATTCGAACCCGACCGCATCCAGAGCGGCCTCGACCGCACCTTTTGCGTCATAGAAATCCAACGCCCGCGTCGCCGACAAACGTTTTTTCAGTAAATCGCCGCCAGTCAGGACCATTGAGAACAACTCGCGCTCAGCAGGTAAATTATCTTCACCCTGTCCGGCTGCAAAAGCCTTTCCTATCTCGAAAAGTCGAATGTCACGGCGCTGGTGGTTTAAGTTCAGCCTAACGGAATCAAGCAGTCCCGGCAGCAGCGTCGGACGCATCCGCACCGCGCCTTCTATTACGGAATCCTTAAGCGTTACGAGCTTTTCCTCGTAATTTTCATCAACAAGCCCGGGAATCAATTCGTATTGATCGTCGAATTTTGTGTCGATAAAACTGTACGAAATTGCCTCGTCAAAGCCCATATCGACAAGCGTTTGACGCATCAGCTTCTTACGAACTTCGGAGGCTTGGTATTCGCCCGCGCCGTAAGCGGGCGGCAACTCGTCCGCAATTTTTTCGTAACCCGTGTGCCGTGCGACTTCTTCAACAAGATCTTCTTCGATCGCAATATCATGGCGCCAGGACGGGGACGTGAATACTCCGGACTGGCTCGCGTCGCTTGTGGAGATTCCTAATGCTTCTAAAATTCGCGTACAGTCGTATTTAGATACTTCCAATCCAGTCAGACGCTTGACGGACGACGACAAATCATCTGATTCGACCTTATTTCGCTTATGCTTTGTCGGGTAGACGTCAATGAACTCACCAAGTTCGCCGCCCGCCAGTTCTTGAATAAGCTCGGCGGCTCGATCCGATGCGGCCTTTAGATTCTCTATATCCACACCGCGTTCAAAGCGGTAACTGGCTTCGGTAGCTAACCCGAGACGGCGCGACGTGCTTCGCACACTTTCACGCTTAAAGAACGCGACTTCAAGTAGTACGTTAACTGTCGTTTCGGTTATGCTCGAATCGAATCCGCCCATGATACCGCCGACGGCAACAGGCTTCTCGGCGTCGCAGATGGCCAGCATTGTTTCGTCAAGCTTCCGATCAACTTCGTCAAGGGTTTTGATCGTCTCTCCGGCTCTCGCCCGCCGTACAACGATCCTTTTTTCGGCCAATTTGTCCAGATCGAACGAATGCATCGGCTGCCCAAGCTCATGCATCACGTAGTTAGTAATGTCCGCGACATTATTGATCGAACGTTCACCGATAGCCTCAAGCCGCCGCACAAGAAATTCCGGTGAGGGGCCGATCTTTACGTTTCGAATAATCCGCGCAGTAAACCTGTGACAAATATCCGGATCCTCGATCTTCACATTGTCCGGTGCGAGTATTGCCGGAAGCGGCACATCCGTTTCCTCAGGCCGCGTGTGGACCTTGGGAAAGATTGGATTTCCCGTTATGACACCGATCTCACGCGCTACGCCGAGATGAGACAAACAATCGGGCCGATTCGATGTCATGTCGATATCGAAAACAAAATCGTCCCCGTGCGGGTGAATCCCTTCGACCGCCAAACCGACACGCGTCAACCTCTCTGCCAAATCTTCGGCAGGCAGATCAATTGCGATAAGGTCTTTTAACCAGTTGTAGCTGATGTTCATGAAATATTCGTTATTTCAAAGAGGATGTTTGAATCTCATCCCACTCCAAATTAGGACCGTCAAGCAAAATTGTAATTTGGTTTAGGATATCTCGACCAAGAATACCCACCGGACTATCTACCGCACAATAGTTTCCTATGAATCGCTTTCCCAGCAAAATCACTTGTAAGTGATAAATTTCCGATTTGATAATGCGACCGTCGAACCCGACTAATTCGTACTCGTTCTTGTCGGAAGGCGCGATGCCCAATTCATGCAAGCGGTCTTTAGGCAGGAGCGTAATATCTGATCCCGTGTCGAGAAGCATTTCCAAGTCTCGCAGACGTTTACCATTTTCAGTTGTTCTTATTGCTATTTTCGCGATAGGAGCGGGTGGATCATAGGAGAGGTCAAATTTCATCATCAAGATCAACCTCGACTGTTTTTTCAAACATTTTCGCGTCGGCCTTATTCACAAGCCGAGGACTCATAATTCTCGCGGTTCGGCGTTGCAAATCCGGTACGATCACATAAACCTTGGCCGATTCAGGTAGATGTACATCTTCGCTCAAAAGAATTTGTCCGTTCTTGACTACGCCTTCGATAGTTGTGACCTGCATAAATACTCCTAGTCTTCAACTTTAACACATTTTCCAAAGATCGAATTCGGGCTTGTCCATCCGTTGATTCGCCCGCGATTGTTGCCAATTTGAAAACGCGAACCTTGAATAGCTCTTATCAAATGCAGATATTCATTTCCGTTTACTTTTCAGAGAACAATATCGCCTTTTTCGAGAGTTGCGATATCTGAAATTGGTTCAACCGTGCATAATTGACCGGATTCTATCTTTTCTTTCATCGAATGGCCTCGCGGTCGAAAAGAAACAATCTCGCCGTTTTTAAGTTTTGCGATGTAAAGAGTTGCCCAACCCATCTTTACTTGAACTGCTCCAAAAACCTCACATCATTATCGAACATCAGCCGAATATCATCGAGCGAATACATGAGCGCACACATGCGTTCGAGGCCGAAGCCGAATGCGAAGCCGGAATAGACTTTTGGGTCAACGCCGACCGCTTTCAGCACATTAGGATGAACCATTCCGGAGCCGCCAAGTTCGATCCAGCCGGAGCCTTTGCACGGGCGGCATCGGTCGTTTTCGAATTTGCCGGTGCCGTGGCATTTGAAGCATGAGAAATCGAATTCCGCACACGGCTCGGTGAAAGGGAAGTACGACGGGCGAAAACGCGTAACTGTATCTTCCCCAAACAGCCGCTTGAGCCATTCGGTAACAGTGCCTTTGAGATGGGCCATCGTGACGCCTTTATCAACGCATAGTCCCTCGATCTGATGGAACATCGGCACATGCGTCATGTCCGGCGTATCGCGGCGAAAAACCTTGCCCGGAGCGATAATTCGGATCGGAACCCCGCGGCGTTCCATCGCACGGATCTGCACCGTCGATGTCTGCGAGCGAAGCGCAAAGCCTTCGGTCGTGTAAAACGTATCTTGCGATTCGCGAGCCGGATGGCCTTCTGGAATGTTTAGGGCGTCGAAGTTGTAATAATCCGTCTCGATCTCGCGGTCGTCCTCGATTGAATAACCCATCGACACAAAAATATCCTCGATCTTTTGGCGAAGTATAGTGATCAAATGCAGATGTCCAGTCCGAGGCCGTCGGCCGGGAAGCGTGACATCCAAACGATCCCTTTCGATCTTTGCCGTCGAGATGAATTCGGTGAGTTTTAACTCAACACCCTCGATCGATTCAACTATCTCCTTCTCGACCGACTGTACAAACTGTCCGAACTCACCGCGTTCTTCCGCCGAAACCTTTCCGATCAGCTTCTTGGCTTCCGCGATGGCCGACTTTTTTCCGGTATGCTTGATCTTTAATTCGTCCAGATCGCGCAACAAGGCCTCCGCACCCGAAAGGTCGGTATCATCCAAATTCAAATCAGCAAAGCGTCCGAACTCCTGCTCGAACGCCTCGCCTATTTTCTCAACGTGCTTTTGTTGTTCAACCATTCGTATTTACCCATTCGCGGATGTGACGAATCCATTTTGATGAACTTTCCGATAAGCCTTTCTCCAAAAAAGTATTGACGGTTTGATTATCCAGGAACGGCATCGCTGGACTGTTGGAAGTTTCTTGATAAACACCACCATACAATTTGAAGAATACTACTTTTTCACCTTTGTAAAG
>JANNGV010000692.1:0-2727 GCA_031404055.1 Chloracidobacterium sp. | reverse complement strand
GATATAGCTCCTTGTTTAATTGCCTCACAAAATCCGGCGGTCAATTCCCTTTTTGGCAAAGTCGAAAGCGTCCGCACTTCAACCAGCACGCCCTTCGGCTGATAAAACGCCCCGATAAGGTTCTTGCCGTAGCTTGAATTTACGCCGGTCTTTCCACCAACTGATGAATCGATCATCGAAAGCAAGGTCGTCGGAATCTGAAGAAAATCGACGCCGCGTAAATATATCGAGGCCGCAAATCCCGCCAGATCTCCAACCACACCTCCGCCGAGCGCGACGACCACATCCGTTCGCGACAACTGATTCTTGCTGAAAGTTTCGAGCGTTTTCTGAAGGGTGCGAAAGCTCTTGAATCTTTCGCCATCGCCAATCAAACAGACAAAAACATCAAAACCCGAATTTTTCAGACTCCTTTTCACATCTTCGCCGTAGAGCCTGAATACCTTTGCATTCGTGACCAACACCGCCTTTCCCGCTGAGCTGCCGATACAACGCTTCGCCCATTCACCTGAAGCCAATAGCGAATCACGCCCGATCTGGATAGCGTATCCCGATCGCGGATATTGAAAATCTATTGACACTGTTTTGTTCATACCAGATCTAGGATTTCAAATTTCAAATTTCAGATTTTAGATTTCGAATTCCAGATCTGACATCTGAGATTTCAGATTTGAGATTTCAAATTTCGGTTACCTTGGCGTCAGATAATTTGCAGTTCACCCCTCCGGAATAAGAAAATCGGATAAAACCTCCATTCTCACGTCCGGAAATCGTTCTTCCACGGCTTCCTGCATCGCAGCAAAAGCATCCGCAGCTCGCTCATCTTGTACGGCAGCATCGCGAACTTCCCGCGACGGCCACTGAGCGTAACCATAATATAATCCGTCGCTTCCACGGTGAAGTCTCGAACCGAGGCTGCCGCAGTTTGCCCTGTAATGCTCGGTTACGATTGACCAATTCTCGACAAACTGGTCAGCCATCTCGGGTTTGACACGCCATCGATATAAGAACGTGATCATGCTATCCCAACCTATCCTGAATTACCTCCGCCAATCGATTCGCCTGCGATTCTATTTCCGCCTGATTTTCGCCTTCGATCATCACCCGAGCGAGGTTCTCGGTTCCCGAATAACGAAGCAGCAGACGGCCTTTCCCGTCAAGCTCGCTTTCAATGTGCCGTGACGCCGCCGCGATTTCCGGAACGGTCTCGAACGGCAGCTTTTTCTTAACCTTAACATTCACAAGGATCTGCGGAAATTGTTTGAATCCCGTTGTCATGTCAGAGAAATTCGCGCCTTTTTTCTTTATGGCCTCGAGCAGATATGTCGTCGTCATCATACCGTCTCCGACCAGGCTTTTGTCGGGAAAAATGACATGGCCGGATTGTTCGCCGCCGATGGTTGACCCGCTTTTCAAGAGCTCCGCCAGTACATATTTATCGCCCACTGCCGTCCGCACAAGCTCGATGTTCTTTGATTTCAGAGCAATCTCCAGCCCTATATTGCTCATCACCGTCGCCACGACTTTATTATCTTTTAAGCCGCCGTGGTCCTGAAAGTACTTTGCCATTATCCAAAGCGTGCCGTCACCGTCAACAATGCTTCCTTTTTCATCGACAAACAAAGCCCTGTCGGCATCACCGTCAAACGCGACCCCGAAATCCGATTTTGTTTCGCGCACCTTGGCCTGGAGATGCTCCAAATGCAGCGATCCGCAGTCCGCGTTAATGTTGCGGCCATTCGGCATATCGTTAAAAGCGTTCACATCCGCGCCAAAACCGCGAAACAATGCCGGGGCAATTTCCGAGGCCGCGCCGTTTGCACAGTCAACCGCGATTCTGTACCCATCGAGCCTCAAACCATTCATTTCAGTGGAAAGATGAGCAACGTATGCGGAGCGAAATTCCTCTGTCCGCGATGAGTCAACCGGGACCTGAACAACTTCGCCGTCGTAAAACTCATCACCAAAAACGTCCTTTTCAATAGCTCTTTCAATTGCGTCGTCAACCTTTTTTCCCGAAGGTGAGAATATCTTTATCCCGTTGTCGTAAAAGGGGTTGTGTGAGGCACTGATAACTATTCCAAGATCGAATCCGAACCTGCTCGTCACAAATGCAACGCCCGGCGTCGTAATCACGCCAGCAGATTCGCACTCCGCCTTTTCAGTCTTAACCCCGCTGTGAAAGGCCTCTTCGATCCATGCGCCGGATTCGCGAGTATCACGACCGGTCACAAAATGCGGGCTGCGTCCAAGCTTTTCCGCAAATTGCCTCGCCACCGATCTGCCTATCTTGCGAACGGCTGCCGCGTCCAGCGGAAATTTTCCGGCCTCGCCGCGAATGCCGTCGGTTCCAAAGAGTTTTTTCATAGCAAACTTCTTACTTTACAATAATATAGACTAACCAATTCAACCAATAAATTAGAACATCAATTCCGCAAAAGGCAAATCTGCCATAATTTTTCGTTGTAGTTGTCATAAGTTAATCAATATTGCTTGACAACCTTTTGCTAAATAGGCGAATCTTTAGATTAGCGGGCTGATCACCACCCGGATTTTCCTGCAAACCCTAAAACTCTCCGCAGTAGAATTATGAACCGAACCCCCATTTTCGCGCTTGTCCTGTTATCCGCAGCCGTTCCAGCTTTTTCCCAGTCTCCGAATGAGAACCCCGTCTAAACGCGCGGAAGGGTCGTCATCACTGATTCGATGCCGCCTATCAAACCGCCG
>JANNGV010000691.1:0-7629 GCA_031404055.1 Chloracidobacterium sp. | reverse complement strand
CCCAGACCGAAGAAGTGACCCGCGGCTACATGCGCATGCTCGGTAGCGGTGGCAATACTTCCGGTCGTGACGAGGCGAAGGCCCTGCTGAAGGCCTTGGGCGATCGGGGTGCGCTTGGAAACTTGCCCTAATCCCCACGTTGATCGTTCTTTTTTTGGCGATCTATCCACAAATAAATATCTGGTCGGTCCAGGGCGCGGAATGGCAAGGTGCTTATGTCGTTTCAAATTACGATGAAGTCGCGTACTCGGCGTACGTGAACTCTCTCATCGCCGGTAAATCGAGAAGAAACGATCCGTTTATCGGCAAGGACGACCTACCTTACGAGTCGTTGTATTCTATTCAGGTAATTCCTGCTTACTCTATTGCTATACCGGCCCGCCTCTTAGGATTTTCCGCCTCAACCGCATTTATTATTCTGAATTTCCTGATCCCGATTTTTGCATCCCTTGCTATTTTCGCGTTTATTCGCGATGTGACAAATGATGATTTACTTTCGTCGGTCGGAGTGTTGGCCGTGCTTTGTCTGGGTGCGGCGATTGCCTTTCAAGGTGAATTACAGCACATGATTCTCGGCAACTATTTGTGCGATTTTTTTCCGTTTCTCCGTCGCTATCAGCCGGGATTCGCGTTTCCCATCTTTTTCGTATTTTGTTTGTTTATCTGGCGTTCTTTTACGGCTGAGAAGAACAAGAGCGGTCTGGTTTACGCTATTCTCTCAGGCCTTACAATTGTTGTTCTGGTATTTTCATACTTCTTTCTTTGGACCGCCGCGATCGCGTGGCTGGCGAGTTTAACTCTATTATGGTTAATTGCGAGAAAGGAGGATCGCTCAAAAACGCTGACGAGGGCTGGAATTGCCGGGTTGTTCGGAATTTTAGCGATTATTCCTTATTTCCTGCTGCTTTCAAACCGAACACAGAATACCGACGATATTCAGCTTTTGATTTATACCCGAATGCCAAATCTCTTCGAACTGCCTGAGGTCGTGGGAATTCTGATCGTTGTCGGAATTATCTATCTTGTACGAAAAGGTAAGTTGAAGCTCAATTCGCCGGAAGTGCTGATGACACTTTCAATTGCGTTGACGCCGCTTTTGCTGTTTAACCAACAGGTAATTACCAGGCGATCTTTGCAACCGGTTCACTATGAAATATTTATCGCAAACTATTTGCTATTGATTGCAATCTTATTGTTTGCAAGGCTTATCAAGCAGTCCGTTTCCAGCGAAAGTTTTTTTGCATTAAATTATCGACGTGTTTTGATTTATGTAGGTGTCGCGGCCGCGATTTGGGGGTTTATTGAATCGTCGGCGACGGCAAAAAGAAACGCTGGATTCGAAAAGCTTCGGGACGACGCCATCCCGGCCCTTGTTTATTTGCGTGATCAGGAAGCTTCGGAGCCAAAAACCAGCGACGCTTCCACCGTCATATCCACCAACCTTATGGTTGCGGACTATATTCCCAGCGTCACAACATTACGCCCACTGTGGAATCCGCACACAAATTCAGCAGGTGGAGTGAATCATGACGAAAATCTCGAATTATTCTACAAATATCTTTATTTTGCGGGCTTTGACGAGAAGGACTTAGCAAAAGCGATCGACGACAGGCTTTTTGAAGTGATGGCGGCGTTGTTTGGCGGCGGAAGGGCGTTGCCGAGCCTTACCAGCGAGTCAAGACCTATCACAAAAGCCGAGGTTGAAACCGAAATTAAAAAATACACCGAGTTTCAAAAGAAATTCGACCGGAGAATGGCAGCATATCCCGCACTTTCATACATTATTGTCCCGACAAAGGCCGAGCCAAATTTCAGCAACCTAGACCGGTGGTACCAACGTGATGAAGGCAAAACCTTCGGTGTATTCAAGGTTTATCAATTAACGCAGAAAAGTGCCGCGCAGTCGGACGAGACGCCGGCTCCCCCACGGTAACAAAATCTACTATTTTTTTGAATAGCTTCGGTGAATCGTCTCTATCCACATTTCGGTCCTGATAAATCCCGAACCTGCTTCCTTAAATTTTTCGGGTAATCCCACCTTCTTTATTTCATCGAGCGATTTACCGGCCTTCATCGCATCCTGAACTATCTTGGAAGATTCGATCAGAATTTGGTTATACGCTTTCAGATCTTCGTGCGTCGAAACCGGGCCGTGGCCGGGAATAAGCTTGGCATCGGCAGGAATCTGTCCGATGAGAGCCGCGATATTATTAATCAGGCCCTGCACGCTGCCGCCGCTGTCGATGTCGACAAACGGGAAGCGGCCAGCAAAGAAATCGTCGCCGAGATGGACGACGTTGGCTTTAACAAAGAAAACAATCGTGTCTCCGTCGGTGTGGCCGTTCGGATAGTGCACGGCTTTGACCTCTTCACCGTTGATGTGGATCGACATGCTCTCGGTGTACGTAATTATCGGCAGAGCAAAGGCCGCGTAGGGAGCAGTTTTTTGCCCAAATATGACGGGCGGGTCGAGCAGCCGTTTGCGAACGTTGGCGTGGGCCACGATGGTCGAATTTTTGCCGAAAAACTCGTTGCCCTGCGTGTGATCACCATGCCAGTGTGTATTAAAAACATATCGCGGCGAAGCCGAGCCAAGCTCTTTTAATGCTGCACTTAGCTTTTCGCTGACGGCCTTATAATCGTCGTCGACAATCAGAATGCCTTCCATGCCGACGAGTGCCCCGACATTTCCGCCCCTTCCTTGAAGCATATAAACATTGCCGTTTACTTTCACGGTTTTGACCGTAACATCCTGTTTGTTTGTGAAATGATTATTGTTGCCATGGGCGAAAACCGACGATGCGGCAAAACTCAGAGCGATAACAAAAGAAAAAACTCGTTGCATTTTTACTCCTTCGGCATTAAATTGTGGAAATCCTTAAGATGATAGCAAATTTTTCGCCTCCGTTTTATTTGGAAACGCGCTTTCAAATGAACTTGCCGCGTCCGGTTTTATTTGCGCCGGTTAGAAATGGGTTTGAAACCTTTTCGCGCCCGATGGTCGTATCCGGACCGTGGCCGCAGTAGGCGGTAAAATCATCACCGAGCGACATAATATTTTCGTTGATAGAGGCTATAAGTTCTTCATAATCGCCGCCCGGAAGGTCGGTTCGCCCAATAGTTCCGCTAAAAAGGCAGTCGCCGGTAAATACGGCGCGTTCGTTTTCTTCGACCAGAACAATATGCCCGAGCGTGTGTCCCGGACAGTGACGCACTTCGAATTTGAGGCTGCCGATCTCAAGCGTCTCGCCGTGCGTAACGTTTCTGGTAATGCGCGGCGGGGCTTTGTAATCAAATCCGAGAGCGGATAGCTGCTGCGGCTGAATACCCATCATTAGCGGTTGCTGAGGCAGGGCGTAATACAAATCTTCCTCATTCTTGTGTATCAATATCTCGGCGCCTGGAAAATTCTCATGCATGTAGAGCGTGCCGCCGATATGATCCAGATGGCCATGCGTAAGAATGATCGCCGAAAGCATAAAACCGCTGTTTCTAATGAAATCCGCCACTTCCACGGACGCCTCGCCGGGATCAATGCAGATTGCCTTGCCCGTGTCTTCGCATGCGACGACGCGGGTGTTTTGCTGAAATGGAGTAAGAACAAACTGCTTAATTATCATTGTTCAATAAACTTATCGAGATATTTATTTGCGTCAAAACCGGCGGATATGTGATTGCGGAGAACGAAATGGATCGCATCGCGATACGTTTTTTCATTCGGTACGCCGTTAAAACACGGCAATTCGATCTCCGTCAAACTAAGATAGCTGTTCAGGCAGCTTAAAAGCATCCATAACAAAACTTCTTCGTGCGTGCCGATCGGATTGTGTTCGAAAATAGTTTCGCGGTCCTCAAAGATCCCTTCGCATATCCGCGCGAACTCGGCTTCCGATATCTTTGTCATCACTATAAATTAAACCACATGTCTAAAATCATTCACAGTGAACCGAAAGCGGACACTATGTATGCCGGATTTCATTAGGTGTACTGAATTAGAACGTTGAGCGCCTGAAAATGATGCTCTTTTTGTTCTAAAATCTGAATTTTTATGGATGAGCCGTATGGCACGCTGCTTGCCTAGTGTTATAGCATTGATAAGTCGCTTCGATATTTGACGAAAATCACCACAAGCTTATAAAGGGTAACAACGAACGCGGGAAGCCGGGATTTGGTCGATTTGATCAAATCCTGGACATTCAAAGCAAGTTGAGAGTGTGATTTTCAAAAAGTTTTGAGAAAAAGGTCGGGTCGCTTGGGGGTAATCTTCGCGTTTGTGCACGAATACTGAACTGGCCTTTTTCTCAAACTAATAAAAAGTTTAATCTTTGAAAACTGATAATCCGTGTAGGCTCTCGAATCTTGACTTAATAGGGTGAACATCTTTCTACATTAATCTCTTCTTATTTCAGAGTCTCTCTAAGGAGCAGTTTTCAAATAAAGCCGGGCTTTCACCAAAGGAAGTCCGGCTTTAATTGTGTTCTTCGTACATTAGATAATCCGACGCCGCCATGCCGACACGCTCGTAAACCTTTTGTGCGGATATATTGTCTTTTTCGACATACAGACGAAACCCGCAAACGCTTTTGTCTTCTTGTGCCTTCGTTTTTACGAATTCATACATCTCCCGGTAAATCCCTTTGCCGCGGCCTTCCGGCACGATATAGACGCTTTGTATCCACCAAAACCATTTGTTCCGCCAGTCGCTCCATTCGAATGTGACCATAAGGCCGCCGAGGATCGCCCCCGCATCTTCGGTGACGACATAAAAGCCCTTGCTTTGGTCATGAAATACTGCTTCGACGCCGCTTTTTAGGATGTCGCCATCCAAATGCTTTGCCTCGGTTTCCAACGCCATCTTCTGATTAAAATCGACAAGCGAATCGATGTCGCCGGTCTCTGCGATCCTTATCTTCATAGTTTTTTGTGACGTTTGCTTGACGAAAGATGTGCCGCACAACTAATCTAGAGTGTTTTGCCTTAGGGCCAAAAAAGAATTTATGAAACTAAGGATACTTTATCATGGGAATTGTTTCGATGGGGTTTCCTCGGCGGCAATTTTCAGCAAGTTTTATCGCGCAAAGATCGATCCTGCAGCAGATATTTCCTACACGCCAACTATGCATCGGGCCGGGAATGCGTTTGACCGCGACCAGTTTGACGGTGATGAAAACGCGATCGTAGATTTCAAGTATTGTGCTGACGAACGTCTCACATGGTGGTTCGATCACCACCAATCCGCGTTTCTTTCAAAGGACGATGAAAAGCATTTTTTAGCGGACAGCAGCGGAAAGAAGTTTCTGGATATCGACAGCAAATCCTGCGCCGAGTTCATTGCGCGGATCGCGAAGGAAAAGTTCGAATTTGAGGATGAATCGCTTACCGAGCTGATCGAATGGGCGCACATTATCGACGGTGCGTTGTACGATTCTCCGGCCCAATGTGTTGAGCTGCGGTCATCAGCCCTGAAATTGATGCAGGTGATCGAAGGCGAAAAAGACCCGGCTTTCGTCGAGAATATCATCAGGATGCTGACGGAAATGTCTCTCGATAACATTATTGGGAGCGAAATGATACAGGCTAAGCTGGCCCCGATTCTCGACCAGCACTGGAAGACGGTCGAGATAATAAAGGAGCGTTCAATTTCGGAACGAGGCGTTGTCCGCTTTGACCTGACGGTTACCGGCATCGAAGGCTACAACAAGTTCATTCCCTATTATTTTCACCCTGAAGTCACATACGTCGTCAGCTTGAGCCAAAGCTCGTTCCGGACGAAGATCTCGGTCGGGTCAAACCCGTGGGCACCGCGGCCGCGTACTCATAATATAGCCGAGATCTGCGAACGCTACGGCGGCGGCGGCCACGCCGTGGTCGGCGCAGTTTCTTTAAAACCCGAAGATCTTGAGCTTGGCCGCAAATATTTCAAGGAAATTATTGAGGAATTGCAGTTTGAGGATTGACCGGACAATACGTGAGGCGGGATGGCCCGCCTCACACTCAGGCCGTATTATTTCTTTACGAAAACAAAAGTCGAATTGTCGGTGCCGAAACGCGTAGACTGCCTGCGGGTGACCGTTAATGTCCGGCCGTCTGGCGAAAGTTCCCACGCATCTCGGATCGAAATTATTGCCGGCTCCAACTCACGGGCCGGAACCGTACGTTTCGTGAAAAGATACAATTTTCCAGGCGTGGATTTGGCGGACAGCTTGACGGGAACTTTAGCTTCCGGTGTTAGCTCGTCTAGCCAGACTTCCTTTCCGTCAAACGTGTAGGTGAAAGAGTAGTCCGGGCTCACACCGCCGCCGGCCAACCGTCCCATATTGTCTCCGTTGTCGGGTGGAAGCGGCTTCCGTTTGGTGACTGTTTCCACCTTTATGTCCTTATCCGTATGCGTAACGGTCAACACTTGCGATTCGATAGGGGCACGTTCCACAAGCTTCGACTTAGCCACATCGAGCGTCCATGTGCCCGAAAAGCGACCATTGTTCTGGGCAATCGCTGCTACGGATAACAAGCAAATCGATACCGTTAAAAGTAATAACCTTTTCATAATGTCTCCTTCTTAAAATAATGGAGTTCTTTGAAAAACCTACTTTATCAATCGTGATCGAATCCTTTTGTTCCTTCTTGTTCATCCTATTCCGTGGTTTTCCCCTTTTTCTTACCATAGAAAAAGAGGAACAAGCACGAATAAGAGGAACAAAACCGCAGCATTTCGGTTTCTGTCAAAAAAGAAGTTTTAGATGTTTTGATAGGTTTTTCAAAGAACTCTAAAAGCTGTTCCAACATCAGATGTTAAAACGATCTAATTGGTTTTGTTAAATCTCTAAACGCCGCGAGACTTCAGAAGTTTTTTGCAATTGAAAAAGGAGATGCTGGTGGGTTAGAGGTCCAAGCCAAGGATTTTTTAGAGGCGGGCAAGCCCGCCTCTAAACGGGTTGGTTAGTTTATTTCTTAACAAAGATCATAGTCGATGAGTTGGTGCCGCGCGGGCTCGTGCTTTCGCGGTTAACCGTTAAGGTCTTGCCGTCGGTTGAGAGTTCCCACGTTTCCTTGGTTGTCATCGTCATCTCACCCATTTGTGTGTTCATCGTACGCGAAGAAGCAAGGTGCAGTTTCCCGGCATCCGATTTTGCCGTGAGTTTGACCGGGACCTTTCCCATCTGCGTTTCCTGTTCGATTGTCGTTTCCTTTCCGTCAAGGCTGTAGGTCGTAACGCTGTCACCGCCGCCCATTCCGCCGCCCCGACGTCCGCCCTGTGGTGCATCGGCCGGCGGGGGCAGACGCTTGGTTGCCGTAGCCACCGTAATATCCTTATCTGTCTGGGTTACGGTCAAAGTCTGTGATTCGATCCGGGCACGTTCATCCAATTTCGACTTGCTCACGTCCAGCGTCCAAGTGCCGGAATAATCCGCCTTCTTGTCCTGAGCGAGAGTCGCGATCGAAAATAAACAGACCGCTGCGGTCAAAAACAATAGTTTTCTCATAATATCTCCTGTAAAAAAAGTGAAAAAAGCTTCCGCAGCGTTAGACGCACGGAAGCTTTTAATGGTTCTGCAAACTATGTAAAGAATTGTAAACTCTCTAATCCTCCGGCACCGGTTCGCTGCCGCGGCTTAGGTTGCTGTTTCT
>JANNGV010000690.1:0-5940 GCA_031404055.1 Chloracidobacterium sp. | reverse complement strand
TTACTGCAATCGGCCGAACGCGTCATCAATGTTTCGTTCGCCCGCTTTAGTGTTTCGGTCGCACCGACGGCTTCGGTGTAGCTATAAGCGATCTCGTTCGACACAAAATCGACCAGCCGCTGTATGCGCGATTCCCGGTCTGGCCCGATGTCCTTCAGCAGTTCGTCGCTCAAACGTTTTAGCGAAGGCTCATTTGGCTTCGCGACCATTATTCCATGGTTTGCAAAGACCATCTGCGGCTCATCGCTTCGCGTCGTCGCCTGCGTTATCAGCCTGCCGCCGTATAGTTGTGAATTGTTTGTCAAGTTCCTCAATTCCTCAAGGCTAACGTTGTAGCTGACGCCGTTAAAGCTAAAATTCAGGGCTTGACGCGGATTAATGCGGATATTGTCGGTTGTAGTCCGGAAAAAGCGGAATGCATCCGGCCCAACGGTAAGTTTATAATCGCCGAGCGCGATCCTGCCGTTTTCGAGCTTACCGAAGTCTATTTTTGAAGCGTCACGAATATAGGTACTCAAAAAATCCTGAAACTCGGCTTCTCCGGTTTCCGGAAATGTGAAATACGCCACTTTCTCGCGCCATGCATACTTTGCGATTCGCCCTTTTCCAAGCAGCTGCCGCCGAAACTCGTCGCCCGAAAACGTTGGCTGCGCAAGCATCAGCACCGTGTTATCACGTATTTCCGACGCAAACACTTCATCCGGGCTAACCGGAACAGGCGAGCTGTACCAATAAAACCCATACCCGACACCGGCGAGCATGACAAACGCGATCAGCGCAATTGCGGAGATCTTTAAATTCGATCCCTTATCCGCCTCTGAATCAAACAAACTTCCTGATGACATAACGTAAAACAAATAACCAAGACCCGATCAACCAAGCCAGAAAAACACCGAGCGGAGCATGGTCCGGATATCCCCAGGCAAGATGATCGGAACAGGCGAGAAAATAAAGTTCATCGCGGAAGTAGCCATAGTTGCTTCCGGCCACCAGATAAAGCAGAATCTTCAGACCGGCGAGAGCAAAAGCTATCGCGATCGGCTGCTTAAAAATAATTGTCCCTGTTCTCGGCAACAGTCATAAAGCCGGACTACACAGCAATTGAATTGATTACTTCGGGCCATTGTAATCGCAATGCAAATGGTCAAACTTTGCCGGCGGATTAAGACCTAGAATTTCCACAAAGCCGTTTCGCCTAACGCCAAATTCTATTCCCATTTCGTCATTTTCATAGGTGAACGCTCCTGGCACGTCGTCTATTTCAAATTTCTTGAATGCGCTCAAATCAAGTCCTAGGTTCTTGGGCTTGATCTTCTTTTTAGCTGTAAACGAAATCGTAATTGCGGTAAACTGCAGTACCTTCCAACCGATTGGCCTACCCCCGCTGTAATCAGTAACAACACATAGCCCCGATGAAAAAACGACGAAATAGCTGCCGTTCTTAGCGGTGAACTTCTCCGCCAGCTCAGGTTCAGATGAGCCATCCTAGGGTGTACCTAAAATCCCAATCACGTCGTGATACGAATGCTCGAGAAGTTTTACCGTTCGCATTTTCGTTAGCCATTCAAGTTCCTGGGCGCATCCATAGCTCACGGTTAGTAGTAACAAACTTAAGCTTAGGGCTAGAATTCTCTTCATTTACCCTCCCGTATTACTACCAACTTGTCTCCTTGTATGACTTCTCCAATTTGGAAGCAGTTCTTTAGGCTCCCTCTAATTTCCGTGACATCATCTTGTGATACAACCAATATCATCCCGATCCCCATATTAAACGTCCGGAACATTTCGTGGTCTGAAACATTGCCGAGTTTCTGCATTACGCCGAAGACGGGAAGCTCCGGCCACGTGCCGCGTTTTATTTCGACGGATACGCCTTCGGGCAGGATACGCGGGATGTTTTCGAGAAAGCCGCCGCCGGTGATGTGGGCTAGGCCTTTAATGACGCCTCTGTCTAATAATCCTTCGAGCGGACGGAGGAAGCTTTGGTGTGTTTTCAGCAGGGCTTCGCCGACGGTCGATCCCAATTCATCCAGATAAGAATCGGCCTTGTAACCGCCGACCTCGAAAAAAAGCTTTCGTGCAAGCGAATAGCCGTTGGTCTGCAAGCCGTTCGACGGAATGCCGAGAACGACATTGCCGGGGACGATGTTACGACCATCAATCATTTTCGATTTATCGACAACGCCGACGATAAAACCAGCCAGGTCGTATTCGCCCGGCGGATAAAAATCGGGCATCTCAGCCGTCTCGCCGCCGAGAAGCACGCAGCCGTTTTCGCGACAGGCACGGGCCATTCCCTCGACGACTGATGCGGTAACGTCTGGCTCGAGCTTTCCGGTGGCGAAATAATCCAGAAAAAACAGCGGCCGCGCGCCTTGGACCAAAATATCGTTAACACAATGATTGACCAGATCGGCCCCGACTGTATTGTGAATACCTGTCTCAAACGCAAGTTTGAGTTTTGTCCCGACGCCGTCAGCCGAAGCGACCAAAATCGGCTCGGCCATTCCCGGAAACATACCTGAGAACATCCCGCCAAAACTGCCGATCTCCGTCAGCGTCTGTTCGTTAAAAGTGCTCCGTGCCAGATCGCGGATCTTCGCGACCGCACGGTTGGCATTGTCGATCGAAACGCCTGAGTCGGCGTAAGAGATTGATTGGCGCTGTTTGAGCTTTGATTGTGGCATAAATAAATTGTCTCATCTCGGCGATCTTTGCGTCCCGACCTCTGCGTTAAAAAAGCTTCTTAACCGCAAAGCACGCAATTTTTCTCGCAAAGGCCCGCTAAGAGTGAATGATACTAAACTCCCGACCCAAAATCTGCTCGAACTTCTCATCCGATTCGACCGCCGTTTCCGTCTTCTCACCATTCGCGGTTACGATAAACTTCTTATCCGTCAGCGTTTTCCGTCCGCCTTCGGTCAAGATCGAACAAACCTTCCCCTTCGTGAAATGCGATTCCGGCGAATACTGCTGAAACTCGCACATTTCCGCAAACTCCGAAAGATCACGGGTAATGTCCTTGAATATATACTGGCTCTTCCATTCAACGCCGTCCTTTTTAGCGACCTCCAGATATTCCTCATCAAACCGCCGAATGACAAAAATACCTGTTTCGTCCTGTTGCTCGACTCCAAGCCCGTAACGAAGAGGTTCAGTCGTAAAGTCACCGAATCCAACATCCGCCAGGTACTCGTCTTCACCGATCGTAACAATGATCGCTGCGTGGTCGAATTCCGGCCCGTGCTCGCTGCCGTTGAAAACGCGGCTGAGATCAAACGCGTCGTAAAATCAAGCGATAAAAGCAATTCGTTGAACAACCCGTTCAGCTCGTAACAAAAACCCCCTCGTTTTTCTTCTACGACTTTTGCGTAAAACTTATCAACGTTCAAAACTATCGGCCGTTTCCAATGAATGTCCAGATTCTCGAACGGCACGCTCAATAGATGCTTTCGCTGTAGTATACGCAAAGTCTCTTCGTTTACTTCCAGATCTTCCGGCTCGATTCCGATCCGCGCCAAATAAGCATTTGTGTTAATTGCGGTACGATGTTCCATTCGATGAAAGAGAATTATACCTATGCCTTCCGCGCAAAGTGAAACTTCTCCAAAACTTTGTTGACTTGCCCGTCTTTGGCGTTTAGCATTTTTAGGTCGAACAAACTTTAGGTTGTTACGGCAGAGGCGAAGTTTGCCGTACATTAAAAATATGAGTTTCACATTGCAAGACATGGGCGAAGAGAACTATGAGTTCAACGCCAACGTATGGAATTGGAAGGCTACGCTTGAGGTTATTAAAAGCCTCGATCTTTTGAGCGACGGCCAACTGCGGCAGATGGCTTATAACGCAACGGGGGTGAAGGTCGAGGTCGAAGATGCTCACGCAATCGGACAAAAGATCACCGATAAGATCTTGCCGAAGCTTGAGCCTAACAAGCGAATCTTTGCCGACCTAACAATTACCGATGCGCCGGACGACATGCAGCTTCACCGCGATGACGATGAGCAGTGGAAAAATTACAGCACGTCGCACGAAACTCTGAAAGAGTTTGCGGATTTCTGCTTAAAGTCAAAAGGCTTTCAGGTTTTTTAGTAGGGAATAGCCGCAAAAAGGCACAGGATGCTCATAAAAAAATCTTCTAATCCGCGTGTATCCGCGCAAATCCGCGGCTAAAACTCTTGCATTAATGGAAACTGTCAGCGAATTATTCCGCACGATCGAGCCGATCTTCAAGAACCTGTGGGTCCAAATCGGCCTTTTAATATTGTTCGCTACGGTCCACGGCTACGTCGGTGCCTGGCTTGCCGTTCGGATGCTCTTTCGCCCTCGCCAGCCGTTTAAGTTCCTCGGCCTAACGCTTTTTCCGCAGGGAATGATCCCGCGTCACCGCGACCGGCTGGCAAACGCCATCGGCAAAGCGGTCGGCGAAGAGCTCGTTTCGCAGGAAACGATTATGGAAGAGCTTCTCGGCAAGGATTTCCTCCGCCGAAAGATACGTGGCGTGGTCGATTCATATACTAACGAGCTGGTTTCGCAGGATTATCCTTCGCTGATCGAAGCCTTGCCGACAAATCTCCGTGCTCCGGTGCTTGACGCGATCACCTCCCTGCAGTTTAAGGTCGCTAAACACATCGAAGACGTACTAAAAAGCGAAGAATCGCTAGAAAATATCCGCGGCTTTGTCGAACGCCGCGTAGATGAATTCCTATCAAAACGCGTCTCGGAGGTCGTCGATGACGAAACGTTCGAACGCATCATCGCCTTTGTCGAAGAACGCATTCGCTCCGCCGTCGAAGCCTCCGCCCTCGAAGAAAAGATAAGAGAATTCATCGGCCGCCGTGTTGATGATCTCGCTAATACGGAGACACCGCTAGGACAACTGTTTACCGATGACGCGATCGATCTCTTGAAGGAAAAAGCGAATGAGCAGATCGAACCCGTCGTCCATCGCCTGACCGAGCTCGCCGCCGCCGAAAAGACACGGAATCAGATCGGAGCGCTGATCAAGCACGAGGTTCACGATTATTACGAGGGCCTGCCGTTCTTCAAAAAGATATTCGTTTCCCGCGAGAATCTGATCGGCGAGGTCGATGATCTTGTAAACGAAAGCCTTCCGAAACGGATCGAAGAAACGCTGAAGGGTGATTTTTTTGCGGACGAGGCCCGCAATTTTATCAACACCAGCATCGACGACGCTCTCGCACGCCCGCTGCCGGACATCATCGGCACCATTGCTCCCAACCAACTCGATCGTCTAAAGGCGCAGATAACAAAATCGATTTTATCGGTGATGCGCGGCGATGAAATGCGCGGCTCCATTCTTCTTTATCTTCGCGAAACACTCGAAAAACTTCGCCCGCACAGCATCGACGCGATCATGCAGACACTGCATTCGGAATCGGAAGAGAAGCTAAAGAATATGCTTTCTAAAGGTTTGCTGAGTATAATCACCCAGGACGAAACGTCGCAGATCGTAAATTCCGTTCTCAACAAGCAGATAGAAAAATTACTCGCCACGCCAATCGGCAAACTCTCCGACAATATTTCCGATGAAAAACTGCGTGCCGCCAGCGAATCGCTGTCGGACACGATCATCGCCGCCATCCGCGAAAAGCTGCCCGATGCTATAAAGGAATTCGATATCGGCAGCGTCGTCCGCGAAAAGATAAGTAAATATCCCGCCGAAAAGCTTGAATCGCTGGTTATGTCGGTTGCTAAAGAACATCTGAGGACAATCGAGCTTTTCGGTGCGTTATTCGGCCTGATTATTGGTATTGTCCAGGCCTTTCTATCGTATTGGGCCTTTGCAAAGTAATAACGGCCGGCCACTGACTACCAGCAACCGGCCGTTTGTCCAGGAATTAATTTTTTACCTAGATATTGCCCAACACGTTGTTTAGAAGCAAACTTACGAGGTCGACGTTTCCGCCGTCCTGCGGA
>JANNGV010000689.1:0-4049 GCA_031404055.1 Chloracidobacterium sp. | reverse complement strand
GACGAGCTAAAGTACGCAAGGATCGCGGCAAGACAGTTCGGGACCAATCATCACGAATTTATCGTCACGCCCGATCTTTTCGATTTGGTCGACGAACTTGTTTGGCATTTTGACGAGCCGTTTTCAGACCCGTCATCGCTGCCGACATATTTGCTCGCGAAGATGGCCCGCGAGCATGTTACGGTCGTGTTGTCCGGAGACGGAGGCGACGAGCTTTTTGCGGGTTACGGCAGGTATATAATTAACGAAAAACGCAGCGGCTTCGCGAATTTACCTAAAGCAGTTCGTGAAGGGTTGCTTCGCCCGGTCAGTGAAAAGCTGCCGCATAGTGCACGCGGCAAGAATTATCTTTACAACATCTCGCTCGATTCGGCGGACCGCTATATCGACAGCATTTCGTGCTTCAACGTGCCCCGAAAACACTATTTATACTCAGACGATTTTAGCCGCCAATTAAACGGCGGTTTTGGTAAAAGCGAGTACGATTTCAGATCATTTGCCGACGGAGTTTCGACCGGCAACGAGATCGACAAACTTCTTTATCTGGACAGCAAGACTTATTTGCCCGGAGATATCTTGACCAAGGTCGACCGTATGACGATGGCAAATTCCCTCGAGGCCCGCGTGCCGCTTCTCGATCACGAATTGATCGAATTCGTCGTGGGTATTCCGTCGGATCTGAAGATGAAAGGGCTTGAAACCAAACATATTCTCAAAAAAGCGATGGAAGGCATCGTTCCGAACGAGATACTGTATCGTGAAAAACAGGGCTTTGGCGTGCCGATTGGAGAGTGGATAAATCTACAGCTGCGTGATCGCATTATCGGCGATCTGGGCGACAAGCGAACATTGGAACGAGGATTTTTCAACACTGAGTATATCCAAACACTTCTGAAAGAACATTCGGATGGCCGGCGGGATCATTCGCACGCGTTATGGGTTCTGTGGATGTTTGAGCTGTGGCAGAGGAAATATATCGATAATCAGTAACGAAAGTGTGCAAAAGAGCGTTCTACATCTCATTCCAAGCTTTCACCAGGGCGGTTCGGAACAGCAGGCCGTGCAGTTGGTAAAGCTGCTTCACGCAGACGGCGTGTATCGCGTCCATGTCGCTTGCCTGGATAGAAGAGGTGTTCTCTTAGGCGATATCGAGAGCGTCGGATTCACCGAATTTCCGGAGTTTCCGCTTAATTCGTTTTACGACGCGAATATGGCGCGGCAATTAAGGCTTTGCGGTAAGTTTATTAAAGGCAATAATATAGAGATAGTTCAGACACACGATTTTTACACTAATATCTTTGGAATGGCGGCAGCATCAATCGCACGCGTATCGGTGCTAATTGCCGCTAAACGTGAAACCGGAATGCGGTCATCGACGCAGAAATTTATCGAGCGGCGCGCGTTTAGCTTCGCTCATTCGATAGTCGCAAATGCCGATCGGGTGAAAAACTACCTAGTTGAATCGGGCGTTCCAGGTTCGAAGATTTCAGTTATCCACAACGCCATTGATCTGCAAAAGCTAGATGTGACTAGGATTGAACGAGAGGAGGTTCTCAAAGAACTCAGACTATCGCCCGACCCGGAAATGCAGTTTGTAACGATCGTCGCGAATCTTAGAAGCCCGGTGAAAAATCATCGAATGTTTCTGAGAGCGGCAGCCAAGGTGAAAGCCAGGGTACCGAACGTTGGTTTTATTCTCGCGGGAGAAGGCGAGCTTACCGGCGAATTAAAGGAGTTTGCCGCGGAGCTTGATCTCACGGAGCAAACATTTTTTTTGGGCCGGTGCTCAAAAGTGGCTGAGCTGCTTTCTATCTCGGACATTTGTTGTTTGACTTCTGAATCAGAAGGATTTTCGAACTCGATCCTGGAATATATGGCGGCGGGAAAACCCGTTGTTGCCACGGCGGTCGGCGGTGCGGCGGAGGCGGTCGTAGAAAACGAGACAGGTTTTCTGGTAGCTTCGGATGACGACGAAGCGTTGGCGGACTATCTGATCGAATTGCTTAGTGACCGCGGCAAAGCAAAGCTAATGGGCGATAGGGGACGGAATGTAGTGGAACAGAAATTTTCTTTGGAGGCCCGGAGAGATAAAACGCTGGAGCTGTATCAAGGCCAATTAGAGCGAGCCAAGAACTTTTGAGACATCGCGCCGCGACTAAGAAATGCGAATTGTTCAACTAGGACCTTTGCCCCCACCGCATGGCGGTGTGTCTACAAATCTCATGGAGATCAACGATCTATTGATCAGCCGTGGGCATTCCGCATCGGTCATAGCAATCACAAGCGACAGCCAGACGGGACATGCGCCGAACACTTATAAACCGCGTTCCGCCTTTCAATTGCTAAAGCTGCTGATGACGCTGGATTTTGATATTGTGCATTTTCACATTGGAGGCGATTTTGGTTTACGGCTGGCGATCCTGACCTTGGTTTGCGGTCTGCTGCCCGGCAAAAAATCCGCCGTGACATTTCATTCGGGCGGCTATGCCGGGCAGGCTTTGAATTTCGCGAAACCATTCTCTCTGCGAGGGTTGGCTTTCCGGTCGGTAGACTTTGTGATAGGTGTAAATGCTCAAATGCTAAAGATGTTTCGTGCATACGGTGTGTCCGAGAAAAGGGTGAAATTGATCCTCCCGTTTGCGTTGAAGCTGCCTGATCCGAAAGTTGAAGTTCCGCAGAACTTGATGGAGTTCGCAAGCGCTCACGAACCTTTTCTTCTGTCAGTCGGCGGACTTGAACCGGAGTATTCGCACTCGTTTTTAATTGATGCAATGGGAGCGGTTTTTGAAAAACAACCCAGTGCGGGTCTGATGATCATTGGATCGGGAAGTCTTGAGACGATGCTTCGGGAGCAAATCGCGTCAAAGAACTACGCGGCGAAGATTTTTATAGTTCCTGGCGTTGAGCATGATATCTTGCTTCACCTCATCGAAAAAGCTGATGTTTTGCTCCGCCTTACACAATATGACGGTGACGCGATATCGGTTCGCGAAGCATTGTATTTACGAACGCCGGTAATCGCTACCGACAATGGTATGCGGCCCGAAGGGGTGACATTGGTCCCTTCCTTGCCGACGCCGGAAGTGTTGGCGGCGAAGATCACGGAAATTCTCGCTACGCAGACTGCATTGCAGCTTGACGAAAGTGGCGACGGCCAACGGAATATCGAAGCGGTGTTAAAGGTTTACGAAGACTTAATGGCTAACTGATGTTAGGAAAGCTTAAAAAACTAAAAGGCCGGAGTTTCGCCGAAATAAAAGACCGCGGACGGCAAAGTGCAAGCGTCCTCGCCGAGCGTTTTGCAGTGGCTCCCCACGCACGTATTCCCTCGGACGAGCGGTTTTTTAGGCTGCTCAATATCGATGGGAAGAATATTTCCGGCGAAACGCTTTTAGACCATTTACGGTCACGCGAAGTGCCTCAATTTTATAGTTCGTTTGACGATCCAGACGCGACTATTGGGGTGCTTCGCCAACGCTTTCCCGAAGAAATACAAGCTATCATAGAGCGTGCGGACCGCATCCGCGAAGGCTATTTTGACCTGCTCGGTTACGAAAATCTCTACTTTGAGACCGCCATTCCAAACTGGCATTTTGAACCGGTCACAAAAAAAATGTCGCCGATGGTTCACTGGTCGCTGATCGACGAAACGGACTGTGGACAAACCGGCGACAAGAAAATTGTCTGGGAGTTGAATCGTCATCAGTATTTCTCGACGCTGGGGCGAGCGTATTGGATTACTAAGGATGAAAAATACGCAGAAACTTTTGTGCTTCATCTCGAAGATTGGATCGCCAAAAATCCGCCGAAGATGGGCCTGAATTGGATGTCGAGCCTAGAGATCGCTTTTCGCTCGATGTCATGGATATGGGCGCTGCATTTTTTCAAGCATTCGCCAACACTAACGCCGGAAGTTTTTGTCCAAACGCTGAAAGTTTTGCATTTGAATGGCCGACATCTTGAATCTTATTTATCGACATACAGCAGCCCAAACACTCATCTGACAGGTGAAGCCTTAGGTCTCTATTTCTTAGGAACGTTTTTGCCCG
>JANNGV010000688.1:0-4131 GCA_031404055.1 Chloracidobacterium sp. | reverse complement strand
CCGACCGACCTCCATCGTATAACGTGCTTCGAACTGCTCAAGCTCCGAGCGTAAATCGGCCATTTCCTCTTCACGGTCGGCAAGACGGTCTTTAAGCCTCTCCAACACGGACCTTTTTTTGCGCAGTTCGATCTCTTCCGGAGCCAAAACTGTTCGTTGAAGTTTATCCATAACGCCGCTTAAGAGTATAGATTCATGGGTCTCGTGAGTACTTCGATCGGGTCCTGTATGTTCAAAGCCTCGCGGACATAAAAAGGCTCTCCCCGCCTCGACACCGATCAGCGAGCCAAAGTACCGCGAGCGGTTTTCGAGTTCGTTCAGAAATCCGCTGGCTGTAAGGCGCGTTTCCGGCTCACTCGAATTCGGGTCGTGAAACTGTGAACTGTGTGCTCGGATCGCGTCCATCTTTTCCTCGAGAAAATCTGAAACATCCACAATGAATGACGGTGCAACAAGGCGTGAAAAAACGTTGTGAGCAACCATCGGGACCGCAATCTTATCAGCTCCGCTTTCTTCGTCGTAATTTTTCATGCTTGCCAGCCGGGCCGATTCGCGGACAAGATGTGCGATATGGTCGTGATCGGGATGCGGATCTTTTATCTGGTGCGTCAGAAGCAGTTTTGGTTTAAGGCGTCGAAGAACGCGGACCATTGCCGTCCGCGAGCTATCATCGACGAATACATGGCCATCGGCCAACCCGAGATTCTCACGTATATTAAGCTGCAATATCTTCGCCGCGTCCGCCGCTTCGGCCGCCCGGTCTTCAACCGTGCCGCGCGTCCCCATTTCCCCGCGTGTCACGTCCAGGGCACCGGTGCGGTAGCCTAGACTTTTCATCTTGAGTAGTGTCCCGCCGACCGTCAGTTCCACGTCGTCGGGGTGTGCAAATATTGCAAGAATATCTACTTGACTCATTGACTTCAATTTACCATACCAAGAGTCGAAACAGGATGGACAGGATATTCAGGATCGTTTTTTTATCCTGATCATTCTGGATCCTGTTAAAAATTCTTGTTTGCTAAGATGACAATATGAAATTGACTGTCCTGGGCTCGGGATCATCGGTTCCGCATTCAAAAAGAAGCAGTTCCGCGTATTGGCTCGATACCGAAGGAGGAACTCTGTTATTGGATTGTTCGGCATCAGCGATCCACAGGATGGCAGAGGAAAGCCTTGATTGGGCGAATCTTGACGCGATCTGGATCTCGCATTTTCACCTCGATCATTGCGGCGGATTGGCCCCGTTCCTGTTCGGTACGAAGCACGCACCCGCTACGCAAACCCGGAAAAAGCCGTTACGGATATTCGGTCCGAAAGGTTTGAAAGACGTGTTTTCGAGCTTTGATAAGGCTAATAACTATGGGTTGCTGGATCAGCCGTTCCCAATCGCGATTGTCGAAGTCGAATCATTGGAATCGTTTGAGATTCTGCCAAATCTGACCGGAGTTGCCTTTTCCACGCCGCACACCGACGAAAGCCATGCGATCCATTTGCGAGACTCGTCCGGTCGAACCCTTGTTTATACGTCCGACACCGGATTTTCGGAACCGCTGGCGGCGTTTGCCCGGAATGTCGATCTGCTCTTGATGGAATGTTCTTTCTTAAAAAACAAACCTGTCGAGAAACACCTTGAATTAGCGGAAGCCGTTTATCTTATTCGTAAGGCCGCTCCAAGAAAGACTGTGCTGACGCATTTTTATCCAGAATGGGATGAGGTTGATTTTGATACGGAGGTTGGGAAATTTGAATCGGGATATGACGTGATCGAGGCTTTAGACGGCCGCAGAATTGATGTATAGAGTTCTTTGAAAAACCTATTTTATCAATCCACATCGAAACCTTTTGTTCTTTTTGTTCATCTCGTTCTGTAGTTTCCCTTTTTTTACCACCGAAAAAGAGGAACAAGCACGAACAAGAGGAACAAAAACGGAGCATTTCGATACATTTCAGTTTCAGTCAAAAAAAAAGAAAAGTTAGTTGGATAAGTATTTCAAACAACTCGTATAGCCGAACGCGGACAACGGCTCTCCAATCTCTACCCTTTTACGTTCTGTTTGGCCATTGCCATTAACTCTTCCGGCATCCATTCCGCGATAACTTTTTCCTCGGCCTCGGCAATTCCTTTACTGCGATTTCGCCATTCCTTTGCCGGATCGTCCTCGCGGCCCGATTCCTTCGGGTAATTCTCGACCTGTTCCAGGCTGATAATTATTCCATGCACGACATCATTCCAGTCTTCGTTCTGGATGCCGCGCATCACGATCGGCAACCCCGCCGTCCAGTCCTCTTGCGGCGCAATGTTGTCATATTCGGGAATAGTCAAAAACGCCGTCGCCGGAAACGGCTTGCCGCTGTATTCGCTTATAAGCTGAGACTCAACGTCCTTGTAAGAAGCATTCGGGCTTGCCTGCCGCATTTCCAGGGCTCGGCGAAAAATGTCGGATACTGTTGGTTGGTCAACCATTTTGTTTAGTACGAATTAAGACAGTCTATGCAATTCAGAATCTAACGCAATTTTGTTCAGACGTAAACCTAGCGCGAGTAAATAGCATGGTAAAGGCTGTCGTACGACATCGTTTTCTTAATGTTCTTTACTACCTTCAAGGCTCCGTTTCGAGTTGCTTTTTGACTAAACCGAGGTGGATTCGAAGTGTAGTCCAGCGCCCGGTATCTTTTTAAAACGTAGTCAATGCCTTCGAGTTCTTTACCAATATATATATTGTAAAGAGCGACGGCAGTGAGATCCGATACATATCCACAATCAGATTCGGGGAATTGGTCTTGTTCAATGATAGCGTTTTCTTTTTCTACTCGATCTTTCCTTTCATCGATCCATTGTTCCATTGTCGGCGACGCACGACGCATTGGAACGTACTTCTTTTCGATTTCATCATATTTAAATCCTATGTAGGTAGCAGGATTCGACACTTCAGGGCAATCCGAACCCAAACCAAACGTCGTTTTTTGGGTTATTTCGAGCCGACCATCATCTTCGAGGTCGAACGTCATTAAGGCGTTGTCGTCGTTAGATTCTCCAATTTGCACATCATAATCTGCACTTCGAAAAATCACTTTAGGGCCCGACTTTGCCATATCCACTATCACAAATCGGGCACAACAGTGATTTCCACCCGATGTGCTCAAATAAACAAGTTGCTCTCTACCATTGTTAAGCAGCTTTCGCATCCCAAAAACACCATATATCGCTCTATCGTGCGCGTTCTTCAGGTACAATAGGCGTTTTCCTTTTCGATTTATCGACAAACCTCGTAAGGTATTTTCGATCATTAAGCCGTTATACTCAATCGAGATCTCACCTTGGTATTCCAGATCGGTCCATTGGCGCCGGGATTCCGGTGTTGCAATAGGAAACGGTCTCGAACTCGGACTTTGACCATTTGTTCTGACTGCAATCGATTGTTTTATTTCGTCTCCAATAGGCGGATCCTTTTCATTATTAAAGAAAAACCAAGCCCAATACGATAAAGCAAAACACAGTAAGAATGTAAGGTAACGCAAGATTTTTTACTCCTTTTTCCGTTATTATTAGATACCTGAATCAACAAAATATCAAGAGTTTTGAAATGTGCTTTTGAATTCTTTCTCAATTCTAAAAACAGACCGATGAGAAAATTTATCTACCAAGTCCACCTTATTCTCGGCATGATAGTTTCGATCCCCGTTCTCGCATGGGCGCTGAGCGGATTTTTGTACGCACTGCCGAACATGGTTGAGGGCGGGTCGGTTGAGAAGATCGATGCGACACGAGTTAAAGTTTTGCCTTCTGACGCCATGTTGAAAGCGAACGAACTGGCCGGCAAGGAATTGCCGACGACGGCTCTGACGCTGCTGATGAAGGATGGCAGGCCGCAGTACCAATCGATAGGCGGGCTTGGTGCGGATTCTATCTTTATTGACGCGGAAACGGGCGAAGCACGAATGTCGGCACCGCCGAGTTTGAAAACCCGATTCTTTCGCGAAGTCCACTTTTATTACTTTACCGGAAGCTGGCAGGTGACGTTTCTGCTTTTATTCTCAGGCCTGGCCGCACTTTCGGCTTTGACCGGAATTTATTTAAATATTGTTTATTGGTCGAGAAAGGTAATGCGGAAGCCGGCACGTGAGTAAGGT
>JANNGV010000687.1:0-1755 GCA_031404055.1 Chloracidobacterium sp. | reverse complement strand
GTCATAAAAAGTCTATACTTGCTTTCTTGGGATGACAACAGCATACTTTTGTTTGCACGTTTAATCCGGTCCAAAGTTCCACTTTCAGCTTCGATATGTCGCTCAAGGCTTCAAATCTCTCAAAGCTTTACGATCAAAAATGGGTTCTCCGGGATATTTCGTTCGAGGTGCAGCGGGGCGAGATCTTCGGCATTTTTGGCTCTTCATCGTCGGGTAAAACAGCGATATTAGATATCCTTGCGGGAATCGAAAAGCCGAACGGTGGTTCGGTTGTTTTCGATTCGAATGACATAACCGCTCAATCGCGCGAAACGCGAGGCTTTGTTATGGCCGAACCGGCCGAAGGGTTTTCGTGGAAAAAACTGTTCGTTTCCGGCAAAAACGCACACTCTTCAAGCGGCGAACGACAGTCTGAGGCAATAAAAAAGTCGGCTGATTCCGCCACCGGAGTTTTGCTGCTGGACGATTCTTTTTCGTCCATGGATCGCGGGCAAAAGCTTGAGAACTTCAAATTGCTCCGTCGCGTGGCCACTGAGAAAAACCTTTCCGTCGTCTTCGCGACTTCTAATTTCGAGGATATTCTGCTTCTCTGCGATCGCGCAGCGGTCATTGCCGGCAGCGAGATAAAACAAACCGGCACTCCGCGGGAAGTATATCTTAACCCTCAGTCTTACAGCGTAGCGAGCGCAACCGGCAGAAATAATTTATTCGAGGCTCGGCGGTTAACGTCGAGCAAGTCAGATAATCCTCAGTTTCAAACCATCGAAGGCTCGCACAAACTCACGATACAAAAAATTCAGAAAAGCTCGCTCGGCGCTCTGAATCAAAACGTCACTCTCGGCATCAGGCCGGAACACATTTCAATCTCTTTCGGGGCGTCGTTTCCTGAAGACAATCTGGTAAAAGCAGAAATTAAAGGCGTGCAGTTTCTCGGTGCGACGACGCTTGTCGAATTGGATGCGGACGGGCTTCGGCTGGACGCTCTGGTGCTTCGGCTTGTTGGACTAAAAGCCGGTGACGAGTGCATGCTCGGTCTGCCGCCGGACCGCATTTCTATCTACAAAGACTGAAACCTCTTAAAGCATTTAGGGCGAACCCGTTGCCGCAACAAAGCTGATGTTATTTAAATTGCTGTTTACCGCAATTCCCTGCGGAAGAAACGAGTAGCGCTTCGACGACACGGTAATGGTATGCGTCTGTCCGCTCGCGACATTGGCAAACGTGAAATACCCCAGATGATTTGTCATCGCTTCGCGAATCTGGCTTTGAGCATCAGTGATCCGAACCTTTGCCAGGGCGACGCCGCGCCCGCTTTGCGATGTAACACGTCCCGAAACAATGTAAAACGTCGGGGCCTGTTGAATTGAATAATTATATGCGACTACGGCATAGTTCTGATCGGTGGAGTCTCCATTGGCGAGAATACCGTCGCCATTTAGCGCCGTCGGTTTTACCTGCACCGAAAAATATGTGCCCGCCGGGATTCCCGCCGGCAGAATTACGGTCTCGACATTGTTGATCGTGTCCGCCGAGCCGCCAACTACCGAAACACCATTAGAAAACACATTGCCCTTGTAAACTGTCGTGCCGATCGTCACTTCAAGATCGAGATTGTTTACCAATGAGGCGCCTGGCGGATCGGTCCATACCAGTGTCACCCGAACAGGCCTGCTGGAATTGCCGACGGTACCAGCAAAGAAGCCGAAAGTGTCGCCCGTGTTCAGCAGCGAAACCTCTTCATCAATATGCTTCATA
>JANNGV010000686.1:0-3456 GCA_031404055.1 Chloracidobacterium sp. | reverse complement strand
AGTCGGGTTTTGCAGATGACGATCTACATTTCGGACATCGAGATGTGGGGCAAGGTTAATGAGGTCTACGCCCTTGTTATGGGCGATCATCGGCCAGCGAGGGCGATAGTTCCGGTGAAGGATCTGCATTTTGATACGAAGATTGAGATACAGGCGATCGCGGCGGTGAAGGAATAGGAGTTTTGGAATTCCGCGTTTAAGAAAGCGATGAAACAAATTTCGTTAGGAATAGGATTGATAGCGATCACGGGGTTGGCTTTTGCGGCGTTCACCTTTTTCAAATCCGCAGAGGTTACCGCCCAAACTACTTTGAAACGTGCCATCGTGACGGCGGATGCGCCAAAGGCAATCGGGCCTTATTCACAGGCGATAGTTGCGAACGGTTTTGTTTACACGGCCGGACAGGTGGGTGCGGACCCGAAAACCGGAACGCTCGTCGAAGGCGGAATTGAGGAACAGACGGAGCAGGTATTGAAGAATATTGAAGCGGTGTTGAAGGCTTCGGGAAGCAGCCTTGATGATGTCGTGAAAACGACTGTGTTCCTGGCGGACATAAATGATTTTGGGAAGATGAATGAAATTTACGCCAAGCGGTTCAAGGCTCCTTTTCCGGCACGTTCGACGGTCCAGGCGGCACGGCTGCCGCGCGATGCGAGGATAGAGATCGAAGCCGTCGCAGTCGTAAAGAAATAGAGTGCGATGAGTGTATTTCTGCGGCCGACAACAAAAGGCGATCTGCCGTTCGTAATCGAGATCGAGCAAAACGCCGCCGGTGACAGATTTGTCACGTCGCAGGGATTGGAACAGCATGAGAGTTATGTTTTGGACGATGACATTCGTCATTACATTGTCGAAGACGAAGGGCGGCGGGTTGGTTATGTGATCCTTGCCGGACTAAACGACGCCAACGAAACCATTGAGTTTCGCCGTATGGTGATCGCGGAAAAAGGTAAGGGTTACGGCAGACTGGCCTTGAGGATGTTGAAAAAGATCGTATTTGAAGATCTCGCGGCCCATCGCTTATGGCTTGATGTTAAGGACTTTAACCAGACGGCACGGAGCCTTTATGAAAGTGAGGATTTTGTCGTCGAAGGAACGTGGCGGGAGCATTTGAAAACAGACAATGGCCGCGAGTCTATCGTGTTCATGTCAATTTTACGGAGCGAATATTTAAGCAAATGAAACTTCAAATATTTCAGGTCGATGCATTTACGTCACAGCCGTTTGGCGGAAATCCGGCGGCGGTCATTCCGCTTGCGGAATGGCTGCCGGATGAGACGATGCTGATGATCGCGGCCGAGAATAACGTTTCCGAGACCGCTTTTTTTGTGAAAAACGGAGATCGATACGATATTCGATGGTTTACGCCCGCGATCGAGGTAAATCTTTGCGGACATGCGACGCTTGCGACCGCGCACGTTATCTTTAACGAGCTGAAACTTGAAACGACCGAGATCAAGTTTAATTCGCATCGCAGCGGCGAACTCGGTGTAACGAAAGATGGCGACCGGTTGGTGCTTGATTTTCCGGCGTATCCGATGACAGAGATCGAGCCGATTCAGATGCTGGTTGAGGCTGAAGTACCGCCGCTACAATATTGGGAATCTCAGGGCAACATGCTCTTCCTATTGCTTGAAAACCAAAAGGCGGTCGAAAGCCTGCAGCCGGATATGAACAAGGTTTTGGAGTTGCCGTACGACGAGGTGATCATCACCGCGAAAGGAGACGATTGCGATTTCGCGTCGCGTATGTTCGCACCGCGCATCGGAATCCCGGAAGATCCGGTTACCGGTGCGATCCATTGTTCGCTGATTCCCCACTGGGCAAAGGAACTCGGAAAGAACGAGTTGTTCGCACGGCAGGTTTCGGCACGCGGCGGCGAATTGTTTTGCGAACTTGCTGGCGACCGCGTAAAAATTGGGGGCAACGCTACGCTTTATTTGAAGGGTGAGATATTAATTGAAAGCGTAGGTCAGAGCACTGCGGGAGCGTAAAATTTTTTGTGGCAAACGATATACAGATTCGATTGGCGGTCATTAACGAAGCGGGCAGTATAGCCGAAATCATTCGGCAGGCATTTGACCCGCTTGAGAATGATTATACGCCTGAATCGTTTGCCATTGTGACCCCTTCCAAAGAAGAGGTTGCCGAACGATTTGATGAAGGCCCGATATGGGTGGCGTTGAAAGACTGCGAGGTCGTCGCGACGGTTTCAGCCGTGCCGGAACCTGAATGGCTATATATTCGGAGCATGGCCGTGTCGCCCGGGGTACAAGGACTGGGCGTTGGCGGCAAATTGCTCGAAGCGGTTGAAGTTTACGCGATCGAGAACGGATTCGAGCGATTGTTTTTGTACACGACCAATTTCTCGGCAAACGCGATACGGCTGTATGAGCGAAACGGGTTTGAACTTAGCAGATTTACAACCGCTGAAGAATGGTTCGGAACTCCCGGCCGTGCGATGGAAAAGAAAATAGGTAGGAATATTAAACAAAATGTTGTTGGAAGTTAAAAATCTACATGCCGGAATCGACGGCAAAGAAATTTTGAAGGGCTTGAATCTTCAGGTCAAGAAGGGCGAGGTTCACGCCATCATGGGGCCGAATGGGTCGGGTAAATCAACGTTATCGAAGGTGCTGGCGGGGCATCCGACCTACGAGGTGATATCGGGCGAAGTTCTTTACGAAGGCAAAAACCTGCTTGAGCTCGAACCGGACGAGCGTGCCCGCGAAGGCGTTTTTATGGCGTTTCAATATCCGGTCGAGGTGCCGGGTGTGTCGAATTCTCAGTTTTTGCGGCTCGCGTATAACGAGAAGATGAAGCACCACGGACTGGAAGAACTCGACCCGCTCGAATTCAACGATTACCTGAAAGAGAAGGCAAAGATCGTCGATATGGACCCGCAGTTCTTCAAGCGGTCGGTCAACGAAGGCTTTTCGGGCGGCGAAAAGAAACGCAACGAAATATTGCAGATGGCGGTGCTCGAACCAAAACTTGCGGTTTTGGACGAGACGGATTCGGGCCTTGACATCGACGCTTTGCGGATCGTAGCCGAGGGTGTAAACAAACTTCGCAGCCCGGAGAACGCGATAATTTTGGTCACGCATTACCAACGTCTTTTGAACTTCATCGTGCCGGATATGGTTCACGTTTTGGCAGACGGAAAGATTGTCAAGGAAGGCGGCAAGGAGCTTGCGCTTGAGTTGGAAGAAAGAGGTTACGATTGGGTAAAGGCGGCGGCGAAATAGAGGGCCAGACACAATGATCAATTCAATACTTTTAAATGTAATTTCGCGAATTCTGGCCGTCGCCTTTGTTAGCACGCCATTGGCATTTTTGGCATTCGCGTCCGACGAAGAAACCAAACGGATTGCCGTAGACATGTCCCGGCAGGATTTGTATGAATTGGTTACTTCGACTCCGGTGAGTTCCGTTGGTGAGACATTTTTGATGATC
>JANNGV010000685.1:0-5626 GCA_031404055.1 Chloracidobacterium sp. | reverse complement strand
GGTTAAATACGGCAGCGAAGAATATCCGCCGGTGATAGGGTTGGTCGCCCGATTGCGGCGGCGCAATTTTTTTATCCCGCGGCGTAATATCTCAGCAATCGGACTGACTGGAGCGAAGATGAGCTCGGCAAAGCTCGACCTGACGCCCTTCGAAAGGCGGGAGGGCGAGGTTTTGCTGGGCAAGGACGTTCTGGATAACCAGCTTATCGATGTCGATGGAAAACGGGTGGTCCGCGTCAACGACGTGCAATTGATCGATGTCGGCGAATTCTGGCGTGTGACTGGTGCCGATGTCAGCCTTCAGGGTTTCGTGCGGCGATTGATGCCCAAGGGTTTTTACGGAAGCGACCGCCCGGTAGAGGTGATCGATTGGGCCGACGTTGGCTATCTCGCTACGGATACCGCGACTGTAACGGTTCAGCTAAAGTCTTCAAAAGACAAGCTTTCCCGCCTTCATCCGGTGGAGATTGCCCAGCTTGCCGAAACGCTTTCGCCTATTCACCGTACCGAGGTGGTTGAGAGCCTCGACGATGAGATCGCCGCCGACACGCTTGAGGAAATGTCCACCGAGGCACAGGCACGCATTCTCGAAGATATGGACGAGGAACGTGCCGCCGACATACTTGAGGAAATGTCGCCCGACGACGCCGTTGACGTGCTTGGCGAGCTATCGGACGAAAAAGCCGAAGAGCTTTTCAACTTGATGGAGGATGACGAAAAGGCCGACGTTGCCGAGCTGATGTCATATGACCACGACACTGCGGGCGGTTTAATGACGACCGAGTTTATTGTTTTTCCTAAAAACCTTACGGTTGGCGAGACTATCGCCCGACTCCGTGAAATGGCCGAAACGCCGAACATGATCTACTATCTCTACATCGTGGAGGAAGAGAATTCATGGAAGCTTTGCGGCCTGATCAGCCTTCGCAGCCTGATCCTTGCCGATCCGACCCGCACACTGGCGGACGCGATGCGAAGCGATTTTCGGTTCGCTCATCCTTCTGAATCTGCCGAAGCCGTTGCTCAAATCATTTCGGAATACAACCTTTTGGCGTTACCGGTCGTTGACGAAGAAGGTGACATCGCCGGGATTGTAACCGTTGACGACGCGATGGAAATTCTGCTGCCAAAGAATTTGCAGCGGCGATTGCCGAGGCTTTTCAGGTAACTCAATATCCCCTTTAAGAAACTTTATTTACCATTTCGCCTGGCTGTGCATAATCGACAGATCCGGATAGATTGCTTGGTTTCTTTTCTTCGAGTACCTTGGCAATCGCGTCCTCAAAGGCCAAACTACGCCCGTTTGCATAACAGTGATCGAACAAATCCTTCGGCATTCCGTCATTGAGTTTCGAAAGATAGGTTTCCCGAAATCTTCGTTCCGCCGGCTCGATCTTATAACCGATCAGGTCCCGCAGGCTGTCCGCCGTTCCCGACAGCATTGCCGCCCGGTCAAAATCGCCTGCCTCAACCGCGATTGCCGCGAAACCATCCAGCGAACAGGAAATCGTGATGCGGTTGGCCACGTCCTTTGCGATTGCCAAAGCCTCGGAGAAATATCTCCTGGCCGAGGCGGAATCGCCCGATGCGAACGTGGCGGCTCCCAAATTATTGAGGGCATCGCCCAAAGCCGTTTTATTTTCCAAAGCCCTTAAAAGCTCTACCGCTTCCTCAAACTGCGGCCGGGCCTCGGCGTTGCGTCCTTCGGTACGGGCAAGGTCGCCAAGGAAACTGAGCGAAATGGCGATACCGAATTTATCGTCAAGCTCACGGCTGATCGACAAGCCCTCGTTAAAGTAGCCTCGAGCCGAATCAAGATCATTCTGCTGCATTGCGACAAGGCCGAGGCCTCTGTTCGAGAGTGCGATGCCTTGCTTATCATTTGCCTCTTTCCCGGCGATCAGGCCGTCTTCGTAGGCCCGGCGGGCGGTGTCATAGTCGCCGCGAAACCTTGCGGCAAGCCCAAGTCCGTTGAGCAGCTTGAACCGCAGAGCAGGCAACGGCTCGAAGCCTGTTTCCGACGCCGCTTTCAACCATCTGAATCCCTCGGTCAGATGGCTGTGGACGAGCCAATAATTGCGTGCCGCAACCGCAAGACTGATGGCCATCGCCGGCTCGTTCACCAGGCTCCAACGCATCGCGGCCCGGATATTGTCATGCTCTTCCGCAAGGCGGCCAAGCCAAACTGCCGACTGGGCCGATTGCAAAAACGGCTCGGCGGTTTCGGTGAGAGAAACGAAGAACTCGGTGTGTTTTCGGCTAACCTCATCTGTTTGGCCATCAGATTCCAAAAGTTCCGCCGCAAAATCCCGTACGACTTCAAGCATCCGGAATCGCGATTCTCCGTCCGGAAGCTCTTTTTGAATAAGAAGGCTTTTGTCGATAAGCGACGTAACGGCGTCCAAAACCTCCATATCGCCGCGAGAGCCGCAAACAAATTCCGCCGATTCGATCCGGAATCCGCCCGAGAAAACCGAAAGCTTCGTGAATACCGCTTTCTCGAATTCGTCGAGCAGATCGTAGCTCCAGGCAACCGCACCGCGCATCGTTTGCTGCCGCTCGGGCAGATCTCTTGCTCCGCCGGTCAGCAGGTTCAAGCGGTTTTCCAGTTTTGAAAGTATTGCGGCCGGCGAAAGTACTTTTGCACGGGCGGCGGCAAGCTCGATCGCGAGCGGGAGCCCGTCAAGCCGGGCGCAGATCGCGGCGATGTCGCTGGTGTTCTCCGGCGACAGCCCGAATGAAGGTTTTGCGGTCATTGCCCGATCGGCAAACAGCAAAACAGCTTCGTTAACCTTTAATTCATCAAACGACAGTCCTGCGTCTGCCGGTGGAATAGTCAGCGGCGGAACGGGGAACTCGACCTCGGCCTGTACCCTTAAAACCTCGCGGCTGGTGACCAGAATTTTCAGTCGATCCGAAGCGTTCAAAAGCTCCGCGATCTGGGGTGCCGCGTCGATCACCTGTTCAAAATTGTCGATAACGATAAGCATTTGCCTATTATGCAAATGCTCCTTCAGCAGTTCGAGCACAGGTCTGCCGCCTTCTTCTTTGATCCCGAGCGGCTGCGCTATCGTCAAGGCAACCACATCGGCTTGCGTGACCGCAGCCATTTCTACAAAAAACACTCCATCGTCAAAATCCAGCAGCATTCTTTCCGCAACAGCTCGCGAAAGCCTGGTTTTTCCGGTGCCGCCGATGCCGGTCATGGTGACGAGACGAATATTCTCCTGTAGCAGCAAACGAGAGATGGACGCGATTTCCTTCTCCCGACCGATGATCCGTGAATACGTCGCCGTCAGATTATTCGGCCGCAGATTCTGTTTCTTCAGATCCTCATCGGTAACTTTTGGGATGTCATAGTCTGTTGACGCGATATCAAATTCTTCAGTGTTTTCCTCCGATAACGACTGGCTCTTAGACACGTGCGGATGTCCATCGTCAGATTCAAGCCGCTTTTGCAGCCTTTGCAGATCCGACACCAGATCTTCAGCATTGTGGTAACGCGAGCTTTGCGATTTATGCAAGGTCTTTAAAACGATGCGTTCCAGATCGGGTGGAATCTCGTCTACATATCTTGAAGGCGGAACGGGATCACTGGTCAGGATAGACGCGAATGTGTCCGTCATTGTGTCACCAGTAAACGGCTGCCGGCCGGTAAGCATTTCATACAGGCATACGCCGAAGCTCCAAATATCCGAGCGGCCGTCAACCTCAAGTCCACGCGCCTGCTCGGGCGACATGTATGATGCGGTGCCCAAAATTACGCCGGCATTCGTAATATGCTGCTTGGTGCCGTCGTCATCCTCCGCAATCGTTTTTTTGGCCAAGCCAAAATCGAGGATCTTAACGTGTCCCCGCTGGTTTACGATAAGGTTTGCCGGCTTGATATCGCGGTGGACAATGCCGTGAGCGTGGGCCTCCGCAAGTGCACCCGCCACCTGAATTGCGATATCGACCACTTGCCGCACGTTCCTCCGGCGGCGGCGGATCATCGCCGCTACCGTCTCGCCGACGATGTGTTCCATCGCGATAAACGGAATTTCGCCAGCGTCGTTTATCTCATAAATCGTGCAGATGTTCGGATGGTTTAATGCCGAGGCCGCACGGGCTTCGCGAAAGAAGCGGTCCAAATGATCGCGTTCCGAAGCAAACTCGGCCGAGAGGAATTTCAAAGCGGCCTTTCGCCCAAGGTTTTTGTCTTCGGCAAGAAAAACCTCGCCCATCCCGCCGGCCCCGATGGCGGAAATAATTCTGTATTGTGCGTGAGTTTCACCGATCTTTGTCATCTAAATTCCTGCAAATTATAGCATTTCCGCGAAAATATTTGTCGTGCCGGCCGTTTTGCCACTATTCTCCCGCAACCGGAAACCCAAATTAAATTAGTGTCGTATTAGAGTCAAATTACCTTGTTTCAGAATTGATGGCTTGGTAAACTAGCCGGGAATCTTGATCTCAATTTAAGGAGTACGAAATTATGAGGCAGAAAATTGCAATTCTTTTTTCCATTTTCGCTCTTCTCGCGTTCGTGTTGGTCCCAACCGTTAGCGAAGCGGGCGATTTTGCCGTCGGAACCACGTTGGAGAATTTCTCATTGCCGGATACTGACGGCAAGGCCCGCTCGTTCAATGACCTAAAAGGCAAAAATGGTGCTGTTATTGTCTTTCTATCGGCACAATGCCCGGTAGTGAAAGCCTATAACGAACGCATTAGCCAGATCGCTGCGGATTATGCCGCGAAAGGCATTGCTTTTATCGGCATTAATTCGAACTCGACCGAGTCGCTGGATTGGGTGAAATCGAACGCCGCGGAAAACTATAAGTTTCCGGTCCTTATCGACAAAGGAAACGTTTTTGCCGACAAACTCGGCGCGACCGTAACCCCGGAAGTTTATTATATTGACGCCAAAAATGTCCTTCGATATCACGGTGCGATAGACAACGACCGGTCCGCCAAAGCTATCACGGAGAACTATCTGCGTGCCGCTTTCGACGCTTCGTTGAGCGGTAAAGCTATCGAAAAGACAAGAGCAAATGCGTTTGGCTGCTCCATCAAACGCGTAGCTGAATAAAAGCACGAAATGAGAGAATCCATTTTTACATGGACGAAAGCCTGCGTAAACGGCTGGCTTTTCGTCCTTATTTTGTCTGTCGCAGTCTTTGCTCAACGGCCGGTCGTTACGCCACCTGGGTCGGCGGCGGGGCCAGGACCGTCTTCGCCCGTTGTCGTGAAGCTTGTCGATGAGGTGGCTTTTAAAAAGCTTATTGTGCCGAACGGTAAGCCGCTTTTGATCAACTTTTGGGCAACATGGTGCGATCCGTGCCGCGAAGAGTTTCCAGACCTCGTGAAACTTGATACTGAATATCGAGGCAAGATCGACTTCATAACCGTGTCGCTGGACGACCCGGAAGATATTGCGGTTGCGGTCCCGAAATTTCTCGCCGCAATGAAGGCTCAAATGCCGGCCTACTTGTTGAAAACCGCCGATGAAAGTGCCGTCATTTCGTCTGTTTCAAAGGATTGGCAGGGCGGCATGCCGTTCACCGTCCTTTTTAATGAGAAGGGTGAGACGAAGTATTTTCGTCAAGGAAAGGTTGTTCTTGAAACGCTGCGTGTCGAATTGAACAAG
>JANNGV010000684.1:0-4823 GCA_031404055.1 Chloracidobacterium sp. | reverse complement strand
ATCGGGTGATTGTGGCATTCAGTGTTCAGACCGATAACAAGGATCTTAAGTTTGATCCAAATGGCGGAATTGAGACCGCGAAACTGAATATCTTCGGACGGATTATCACCGTTTCCGGAAAGCGGGCGGGAGTATTTGAAGACTCGGTAACAACGAATGCGACAGCGGCGGACCTGACCGCGTTGCGTGCCGGAAAATCCGTGTATCAAAAGGCCATCGCTCTGACACCCGGAAATTACAAGGCTGATATCGTCGTTCGTGATGTCGTAACCGGAAATACAGGAACGCACAGTCTGGCGCTAGACGTTCCAAGATATGACAACAAGAAGCTGTCTACATCATCCTTGATTCTTGCCTCTAAGCTGCGTTCTACCACGGAACGTGATATCGGTCAGCATTTTATAATTGGGAGCGCAAAGGTGATTCCGAACCTTACTGGCATCTTCAAACAAGGGCAGGAGGTTGGTGTTTACATGCAGGTCTATAATGCGGGAACCGATCAAACGACTTTGAGGCCAGCGGTTGATGTTGAATATATCCTTACCAAAAGCGGCAAGGAAGTTATGCGTCAGGCTGAAGATTGGAGCGGTCTAAGCGATTCCGGCCAACGCCTAACTCTGGCAAGATTGTTTCAAACCGGGCAATTGCAGGCAGGCGAGTATGAGATCAAGATAGTGACCAAAGACCGCGTCGGTGGGCAGGCGATTGAGAATAAAGGCAAGTTTACGATCACTCAGTAACAACGACAAGGGTTCATTGAAAAACTTATTTCCGAGTAATTCTTGCCGAGTCTTCTTATTCCTTCTTGTTCATCTTGTTCCGTGGTTTCGCTTTTTTAACCACTGATTGAGAGGAATAAGAAGGAATAAGAGGAACAAGTCAGACATTTCTGAACGATTTCAGTTTTCAAATAAAAGATTTGACATCCTAAGACAGGTTTTTCAAAAGAACCTATAATTGATAGTAAAAAGGCCGACTGTCTGTTGCTAGAGATCGGCCGTTTCTGGTGCTCTCTCTCTTATTTTCGTCTTTCCAAACGAATAATGGGCGAGTTCGCCTTCTCGCTCGTGGCGTAAACCGTCTTATCGTCAATTCCGTAACTTACAGACTCGCCCTGATCACGGGCGCCGAGATCTACACGCACCGGCACGGCGTTCCAAACCTCATCGAAATTGGTAGTGTCTGACGGCAAAACCAACTCATAGGCCGCAAAGTAATCGCAGACAATGACATGTTGGCCGTCCGCCGCAATGTCGCCGCCGGTCAAAAATCCGTTCGGGATTGAAGGAACACTTAGATCTGCTATTTTCTCGGCCGGAACTGCACTCGGTGAACCAAAATCGGCCTTGATCCTGTACACGCCGGAGGCACCGCTGAGCCGTTTTGTGAGCACGTATATATCACCCGAAATCGGATGAATCATAAGCGTCTCGGCGTCGTGACGGATATCGGGATACGAAAATTTCAATGTCTCGACTGGTCCAGAATCAAGCGGCTCCTTCTTGCTAGAACCAGCGGTCGCCGGCGAAATCGCAGGCTCTTTAACCCTAAAGACCGTCAATTCGCCCTGTTTCCTGGAATTATTGCCGATATCTCCTAAATAAATAAAGCACTCGCCTTCCTTGTTTCTAAACGCCGCAACATCTTCGAGATCGGCCGTTTTCACGCCCGCGATCTTCCAGGTTCCAAGCTTTTCACCTTTTGCATTGACGGCGAAAAAGAAATCGCCGCCGTTCGAATCATTGTGTGTCCAAAGCACGTCAGCCTGGCATTTCGAAACGGCAACGCCGCTGCTCTCATTGATCTCCTTTGATTCGATAGTGCCGATGACCTTTGGCGGGTCAAACGGGGACTTTGAATAGTCTGTGTTGGCGTTTCCACGTTCGTTTGATGAAGCGTGATGACACGACATCGATAGAGCACAAACGAATGCGATAAATATGACAAACACGGAATTTTTGGTTATAGTTTTCTTCGGCATACTTCTCTAGATAAAGCATTATAACGCACCGCATCCAGCGGAAGTTCAAAACATTCTGAAAGAATTGATCGTATTGCCTTTAGGTTAACCGGATGATTGTGGGAACTGAATGGCTGATCGAGGCCGAAGGTTGTGATCAGGACAAGCTACGCGACGAATCAACCCTTCGCGATCTGTTTGCGCGCATCATAGCCGATCTCGGCCTAAAGGCGATCGATTCCGTCTGGCATAAATTCGAAGGCGAGGGCGGCGTAACCGGGATGGTTGCGCTCACTGAATCCCATCTGGCCTGCCATACGTACCCCGAACACGGCGTCGCGACATTCAATCTCTATTGCTGCCGAACGAGGCCTGAATGGGATTGGAAATTGAATTTGATAAACGCTCTTGACGCCGAAAAGGTAAACATCTCTCGCATCCAACGCGGGCGAGAGAGTGATGGTAATTCAAATTTCAAATCTGAAATTTTAAATGCGAAATCGAACCCTGCCGGAGGTGATGCTTGAGCGTTCTCCAGGCAAACTGCCCGTCATGCGCGGCGCCGATCGAATTTAAGGCGGGGTCGACGATAGTGCTCGTCTGCCCGTTTTGCCGCTCGGCTATTGCTCGAACGGATCGGGCTTTGCAGGACCTTGGCAAAGTCGCCGAGATTGCCGAATCTGAATCACCGCTAAGGCTCGGATTAAAAGGCGTTTATAAAAGCGAGCGTTTCGAACTTACCGGCCGGGCCCAGCTGCGTCACGAAATGGGCGGTTTTTGGGATGAATGGTACGCCACTTTTTCCAACGGCTGGGTCGGGTGGCTGGCCGAGGCCCAGGGTAAATTTTACCTTACGTTTTATCAGCCGCTGCCCGATGGATGTGTGTTGCCTTCGTTCGATCAGTTGCAGATCGGGCAGATTGTTCAGGAGATACCGGCGCCAAGTGCATTGATCGTCAACGAAAAGGGTACCGCTACGTCAGTAGCCGCCGCCGGAGAAATCCCATATAAACTCACGCCCAACGAGAAAAGTAATTACGCCGATCTTTCCGGACGCGATAACGCATTCGGGACGATCGATTACAGCATGAGCCCGCCATGGGTTTTTCTTGGCAGCCAGGTTTCATTGGCTGACATCGGTTTGGCGGACGCTCGGCCTGCCGAAAGAGAAGCGCGGCGCGTAAGTACTTCGGCAATGGGCTGCCCGAATTGCGGTGGGCCGCTCGCGTTGATCGCTCCCGACAAGGCGGAGCGCGTTACTTGCCCGAACTGCAATTCGCTGCTAGATGTAAACCAGGGAAATCTATCGTATCTGCATGCACTGAACCCGACACAGGCAGATAAGAATTTCCTCCTGCCAATCGGAGCCGAAGGGACATTCAAGGACGATGTTAAATTCAAGATAATCGGCGCGGTCGTGCGAAGCGTGCAGTTCGACGGCATTCATTATTATTGGCACGAATATTTGCTCTACAACCCGACAATCGGATTTCGTTGGCTGGTGCATTCCGATAATCACTGGAATTTTGTGGAACCGGTAAATCCAGCTGAGGTCGAGTTGACCGGAAGCGGCAGCCTGCTTACTACGGCGGCCGTCGTTGTCCGCTATAAAGGCGACAGTTACAAGGTATTTCAGGACGCACCCGCCGTCGTTGAATATGTTAAAGGCGAATTTTACTGGCGCGTCGAACAGGGTGAAACAGTCCGTGCGGTCGATTATGTATCGGCGCCCGTGATGCTCTCGCAGGAGACCACCGCCAATGAAGTGAACTGGTCCGCCGGCGTTTACATGACGAATGCCGAAGTTGAAAAAGCATTTGGTATTTCCGATCTGCCCAAACCATGGTCGGTCGGGCCGAATCAGCCGTTTACCGGCAGATTTTATTACACATGGGGTTTGCTGCCGCTGGCGTTGCTGTTTCTTGTCGGCATATTGATGATTCCGCTCAGCGGGCTGACAAATACGGTTTTCTCGGAGACAATAACGCTGCCGCTGGCTGCACCCGGTATTCCACAGGTTGCGTTCAGCAAGCCTTTTGAGCTGAAGGGCAACCGAAATGTTCGAATATCAGCCGCAGCGGCGTTCAACAATTCCGGAGCCGATCTGGATATCGACTTAATCAACGATCAAGACAACGAGATTGAGTCCGTAAATATTCCTATATCCTATTTTCAGGGAGTGGAGGACGGCGAGAGTTGGAGCGAAGGAAGCCCAAGTGAGGATGCAACGATGTCTTCGCTTCCCGGCGGCAAATACACTTTGCGCGTCGAGGGGGCATTGGAGAATATAAGCCAGCCGCTGCAAATTAATCTAAAGGTGGAGCAAAACGTTAATCGCGGCGTCAATTTCTTCTGCGCCTTCATAGTTTTGCTGATTGTGCCGCTGCTCGGTTTGATCAGAAAATGGTCATTTGAATCGAGCCGTTGGAAGGATAGTATGTTTAGCACAAGCTCGTCGGATGATTCGGATGAATAGAGTCACAGACTGCAAAATCTTGGAAGAAGCCTGGAGCGTATAAATGAAAAATCTGAAAAATGTAAGTTTTGTCTGCGGGTTGTTGATGTTTCTAGGTTTGGGTTGTTCTCAAACAAAGGAAACTACAACGAGCGCAAATCAAAATGCCGCCTCTCAAACACAGTCAAACTCGACGACGAAAGCGCCTGAAATTCAAATCGAGTTAACTGCAAAGGCGCTAACAAAAGCATACGATGAGAACGAACTTGCCGCCGATGAGAAATACAAAACCAAACTGTTAAAGGTTGCGGGAAAAATAACGGACATTTCGGAAACTCTCGGCAATGTGACAGTACAATTAGAAGGTCACAAATTTCTTCAAAACGTTATGTGTAGTTTTGAAGAATC
>JANNGV010000683.1:0-4125 GCA_031404055.1 Chloracidobacterium sp. | reverse complement strand
CGGGCGGACTCCTGTACTACGACGGCGCGAACCTGAATGCGATCCTCGGCAAGGTGCGCCCGGGTGACATGGGCTTCGACGTGATCCACATGAACCTGCACAAGACCTTCTCGACGCCGCACGGGGGAGGCGGGCCCGGATCGGGCGCCGTCGGCGTCGGAAAGCGATTGCTGCCGTACATGCCGGTGCCCGTCGTCGCGCGCGAAGGTGACCGCTTTCGCTGGCTCGACGAGCGCAACCTGCCGGAATCGATCGGCCGGCTGTCGGGTTTCATGGGGAACACGGGCGTGCTGCTGCGCGCCTGGGTGTACATGCGGATACTGGGCGCCGCGGGCATGCGCCGCGTCGCGGAGTTCTCGACGCTGAACGCGAATTACCTGCTCGCCCGGCTGACCGAGGCGGGTTTCGACGCCGCATTTCCGGGGCGCCGCGCGAGCCATGAATTCATCATCACGCTCAAGCGGCAGGCACGCGAGCAGGAAGTCACGGCGATGGATTTCGCGAAGCGACTGCTCGACCATGGTTATCATGCGCCGACGACCTATTTTCCACTGCTGGTGCCGGAGTGCCTGTTGATCGAGCCGACCGAGAGCGAAACGCGCGAGGAACTCGACGGTTTTGTCGAAGCGCTTGCAGCGATCAAGAAAGAGGCCGAGACCGATGCGGCCCGGGTTAAGTCGGCGCCGCACACGATGCCCGTGCGCCGCCTCGACGACGTTCGCGCGGCACGCCAGCTCGATGTCGCCTGGAAGCCGGCCGCGGCGTGAATCTTCGACCCGACAAGGGCACCACCGGCCCGGTCCGGCTCTCGCGCGCGTTCAGCAGCACCTGGCGCGGTTTCCGCGCGGCCTGGCGCGAGGAGGAGGCGTTCCGGCAGGAATGCCTGCTCGCGTTCCTGGTCGTGCCGCTCGGCCTCTGGCTCGGCGAAAGCGGCGTCGAGCGTGCGCTGCTCGTCGGGCCGATGTTCATCGTGCTCGCGATCGAGCTCGTCAACAGCGCGGTGGAGGCGACGGTCGACCGGATCGGCGTCGAGCGTCACCCGCTGTCGGCGATCGCCAAGGAACTCGGCTCAGCCGCGGTTTTCGTCGCGTTTCTCCTGCTCGGACTCAACTGGCTGATGGTGCTTGCATGGCGGCATTGATCTGCGGCTCTCTCGCCTACGACACGGTGATGGTGTATCCCGGCCGCTTCCGCGATCACATACTGCCGGACAAGATCCACCTGCTGAACGTGTCCTTCGTCGTGCCGACGCTGCGACGGTACTTCGGCGGCTGCGCCGGCAATATCGCGTACAACCTCCGCCTGCTGGAATGCGACGGCCATGCGATGGGCGCCGTCGGCTCGGGTTTGCTCCATGGATGTTTGTCGTCATGCACGGCTTCAACCTTATTTATCAATTCTGGATACACACAAAGTTTATCGGAAAGCTCGGGCCGCTGGAATATGTTTTGAACACGCCGTCCGACCATCGTGTCCATCACGGCGTAAATCCACAATATCTTGATAAAAACTACGGCGGTGTACTGATCGTCTGGGACCGAATATTCGGCTCATTCATTGAGGAGAGAGAAGAACCGAAATACGGAATAATTAAACCCGTCGATAGTTTTAATCCGCTTTGGATAAACACGCACGCTTGGTTTGAAATGTTCGCGGCGATGCGTGAGCGTAAAACATTGCGGGGCAAATTACGGTGCGTCTTTGGTTCACCTAATATGGAGTTCGCGGAAGCCGTTTCCCTAAATCCCGCGAAAGACGCATCTTCGCCCGTATGAAAATAAAATTTTTCTCAGTTGTGCTGGCCGTGTTCGTATTCGCCGCACACGCATCGGCGCAGAGCGTCGTCATCACCCCGAGCAGAATAAAGGAAACAAGATTCTGTCGTGAATTTCCTCATGGCGATAAAACCTGCTAAGTTTTCAAGCATATGAGTGAAAGAAAGATAAGAGTGTTAGTCGCCAAGCCCGGCCTGGACGGGCACGACCGCGGAGCCAAAGTCATCGCCCGTGCACTGCGTGACGCCGGAATGGAAGTTATCTACACCGGCCTGCGTCAAACGCCCGAGATGATTGTCGCCGCCGCCCTTCAGGAAGACGTCGATGCCGTCGGCATCTCCATCCTCAGCGGCGCCCACCGGACGCTCTGCCCTAGAATCGTCAACCTGATGCACGAAAACGGCATGGACGACACGCTTATCCTCGTCGGCGGCATCGTCCCCAACGAAGACATCCCCGAACTAAAAGCCAACGGCGTCTCCGAAGTCTTCCTCCCCGGCACCTCAACCGAAGATATTGTAAAATTCATCAACGCCAACGTCCGCGAACAAAATTAAACAGCCCCTCCCAATTGTCAGAATCGAGGAGCGGTAGCGACCGACCTCTTCGTAGCCGCGACCAATTTGCCAATCGATAACGCTTCCAGTTCTGACTGGAGCGCGAGCATCCCGCTTACCATAAGCACGGAGGAGAACGCCGCCGCGTCGAGATCGCCCGTTGGCTTGCCACTGAGCCGCAATACATTCTACTCGACGAACCCTTCGCCGGCATCGACCCGCTTGCCATCGACGACATCCGCGAGATAATTCTCTACCTAAAACAACAGGGAATCGGCATTTTCATCACCGACCACAACGTCCGCGAAACCCTAGGCATCACCGACAGCACCTACATCATGGCAGAAGGCAAAATATTACGTGCAGGCCAACCAAACGAACTTGTGCAGGACGAAGATGTCCGGCGTCTATATCTTGGGGAACGGTTCACGTTGTAGACGGCGATCTTTCTTTTTGTTTTGCAAGCAGCGAGAGAAACTTCAGATGGTCGTTGTGGGAATGAAAAAATATCCTGCCGGTCGTTGCCGCGCGTGATAAATGTGGTAAAGTCCTTTCTCCACCTCTACTCGCCGCCTTCTCGCCATACCCGCGAAATTCTACATCAGATGTCAGAAAATCGCAGAATCGCATGCCTGACCCCAGTATTTTGCAGTATTTTGTATTTTGTATATTTTGTTCAAAGCCCCGTGAAGTCCTTTATTCCCAACTAACATCACATTGGTTCAAGAATCTTGAGTAACCTGCCATAGTTGTTTAAGTACTCAGGGAGAAAATGCGCTAGTTCGTCCCAATAGACTCGGACAACCTGATCATAACGATCATTTTTCGCAAGTTTAGCAACGATAGTTCCCCTAAAATAGCGATGTTGTGGAATACAAAAGAAGTTGTTCTCATTTTGTGGATCGGCGTTCAACAATCGGTCTATTGCTTCAATCGAGGAGTTTTCTTCCAGAAACGGCAAAGCGATTTCCCTAAAGATAACAAACAATTTTTCGGAAAGGGGGTTGATATCCTTATGTGTGTCTAGCAGATATTCATAACCTTCATCTCCTTTTCTCAGGTCGTTGATTGTGGGCCAAATTGTCGGCGTGTCTTTTTGATATTTCGGCTCGAAACCAGAGACCTGATGATAGATATGCTCAACTCTGTCTATCCTGATCGCTAAAGATGGTGACACCGTATAACCCACATCCTTCCTATAGCCGTCGTAGAAATCTAACCGATAGATCAGTTTTGATTCCTCTTTTCGAACATACCAGTCCATTCTGCGAACCAAAGCAAACTCGTACGGTTCTAGCAAGGTGGTGAGTTGCGAGAATAACTCATTTTTCAACTCCGATTTTTTCATCCGACTATTTATTTCCTCTAAGTATCTTTACCCTTTGTGGTGGGATTTCGGTTCCTCCCGGGTAACCGGGCTTTCCTTTTCCAACCACCGTTCCGCCGCTTTTCTCAATTTCAGCAAAGGCTTTTTTCTGGTTAGGACTTAGTTTTGCGTTCTGAGAAGATTTTGCTTCAAAAACACGGATTCGTCTGTTTCGAGTTGCCGCGTTATCCACTCTAGTCCTTAGGCCGCTTTTGGTTTTAATTGTAACTTGCTTCTGTACATTTTGGTTTCCTTTCTGCAATCCCTTTGTTACTTTATCCTCGAATGTTTTTGATTTTTCAACATTCTTTGCGAGGGTATCGGCCTTCGCTATACTTTTTGTTGCAACCTCAGCAACTTCACGCTTCGCTGCTTTGACCAAAGTTTTTGCAGCAGTGCCATAGCCCGCACCTGGAAGAACGGCCCC
>JANNGV010000682.1:0-3618 GCA_031404055.1 Chloracidobacterium sp. | reverse complement strand
CCGGAGCTCCGAGCGTTTTTGCTATTGAAGTGATCGACGCGAGTTCGACCGGATGCCCTGTCGCCAATGCCTGTGACATAGCATCCGCCCCGACGGTTTCAACGCCCCAAATCTTCACTTCGGGATTGACGCCCTTCACGGCCGCCGCCACGCCGCTCGCCAGACCGCCGCCGCCGATGCTTACAATCACGTCCGTAGCATCCGGCACGTCGTCCATTATCTCAAGCCCGACGGTTCCCTGCCCGGCAATAACGAGCGGGTCGTCAAACGGATGAACGAAGACCATTCCCTCAGATTCATAACGTTTGATCTCCGCAAAAGCTTCCGCGATCGTCGGCCGGAGATCGACCTTCGCCCCATAGCCGCGTGTTGCCTCGAGATAAACTACCGGAGTATTTTCCGGCATTAGTATTACGGCGTCGATACCCAGCACGCTAGCCGCATACGCCACGGCCTGCGCGTGATTACCGCCGCTGACGGCGACAACGCCCCGCGAACGCTCTTCGTCCGACAGGCAAAGCATCTTGTTAAAAGCACCGCGCACCTTAAATGCTCCGGTCTTTTGAAACAGCTCGTATTTTACAAAGACATTTGTACCCAGATAACCGCTAAGCGACTCGCTCCGCTCGAGGGGCGTTCTTTTAACATAAGGCGAAATACGCTCTCGAGCTTCTCTGATCGAAGAAATATCAATAGTTTGATGTCCCACTGTTTGTGCAGCCATATCGAATACTATATCACCGCAAGTGTTTTCTTGATCCGTGCGAAATAAACTGATATTTGGAATATAGATAAAAATTGGAGAAAAATCGGAGAATTTTTTAAGGACATTTTATACTTCCTTCGGCGACCACGCTGTAATTGATGCAGTCCGATGCGGATAGAAACTTTACCCCAACACGTAAAAAGACCCTGCGCCAACTGAGCCTTTTTAGGCCTCGTAACTTTGTCCATATCTTTGCGATCAAAACCCTCGCTAATCAAGCATCCAATTTACAGTAGCCTCCGTCCGCGTTGGGCGACGCCCAAAAGCTTTGACGGAAATGTCGCGAAGTTTTCTATTTCCACGACGTATTGATCGCTCTTTTTATCGCGCTTCCAGCGGATCTGTGCCGCTTCGATCAGAGTTCCCTCGCCCTTTCCTGTTCGCGGCTCGATAAAAAGCTCGATCACCCCGAATGGATAATCAACCGAACGGTAGCCGCCGCGAAGTTCAGCAAATTGTATCCAGCGTTCAAAAACGGCAAATATACGCTTTTTGCCATCGACATCGCTGACACGCAGACCGAGAATTGTGCGGCCAACACGTCCGCCAACCGAAAAATTGCCGAGGTCCCGATTGGAAAGCGTCTTTAGCAAAGCGTCCTGACCACCCTCCTGCAGCACCGAGAGCGACCGCAGAGAGTCTTCGTCCGTGGTTGCTCCGGTTATGTTCAGCGTAAACGTATTTGTGGTCGTCCTGGTATTGCGGCCTGTTCCGTAACTGAGTACCGTGCCCGTAAATGATTCCTTTAGCTGATCCTGTGCGATTGCGGCCGAAGCCGATGCTCCTAAAATCAAAACCGCCAGCGATGTAAAATATTTAAGCGTTCTCATTATTTTCCTCCTTGAATGTAATTTAGATGCCGAAAATTGTATCACGTCATACAGTTGATTTTGTCTGTTCCGCCATTTTGTCGGATTAAAATGGAACTTGCCCGACCGACTGACAATTTGCCGAAATCCGCGCCGCTAGATAGGATATAAATCAATGAACCAACAAGAGCTTATGACCGCGGCGGACATACACGCGTTCGGTGTGGAAATTGTATTTAAACAGCTTGAAAAGGATGGCTGGGTGATCGAATCGGCGGACATATTGGCTGATATCAAAACTGAGCCTCAAATTGTCGCAGCCAAGGACGGCGAACGGGCTTTCTTTGTCATCCGTACTGGCTTGCATCCGGGCCGGGGCCGTTTTGAAGAGGGCCAGGAAGGCTTCAATACACTAGTTCGCCATGCCGCGGAACACGGAGCAACCTGCTATTTTGCCAGCGTCGGCATTGCCAATTCTCAAGGCAAGACTGAGAAAGAAATGTCGGTTCCGGTAAAAGGCGTGGCTTACAATGTCGAGTTTGATGGCCTGGTAAAGATGGAGCTTCCGCAATGAACAAAAGCCAGATCGAAGCCTTTAGCGACGCAGTGATCGCGATCAATCGATATCGCACATTATTTTTATTACCGTATTTTTATTACCGTCGCCGTCATCTGGCTTGTACCGGACCGCCGTATCGAGCGAAAAATCAATACGTGAAAGGTCAGCGCAAGGAAACGGCCAGTCGCTTCTCTTCAAAAAACCAGCCGTTCCCTTTTTACTCCACACCGAAAGGTATGGAATCTTGTCCTGTTTTTCTATCAAAAACGAACAATACAGTTGATTTTCCGAGAAACTTTGCAGAAGAGCAGAGAAATTGATATATGATTAACACCTGTCATCAAAACTGGGAGCGATTCTTACCGGAAGGTTCGGTTCGATCACAGGAAGACAAATTTTAGTCGAGCGAGGGAGAATCAAATATGGCTGACGAAAATAAATGCGGGCATTCAATGTGCGATTGCCCGGTTTCAGGTGATGTAAAGTATTGCAGCGATCATTGCAAGGATGCCGCAGACCAGGACATAGTTGAAATTGCTTGCGATTGTGGGCATCCGGGCTGTGCGTAATTCTTTAAACCAGTTAAAAAAAGGCCGGGCTCATTTTTGAACCTGGCCTTTTAATAATCTGCTGACACTGCGCTAAACCGCATTCCTGTTTCCCATCACCAATCGAACCAGAAGCAGCAAGATAATCGCTCCGAGTATGGACATTATCCAACCCACCGCATAGTTTTCGCCTGCCCACAGTGTGCGGGCAATAAAGCTTCCAATAAACGCTCCGGCAATTCCAAGAACCGCCGTCAATAACCAACCAACAGCACCGTCGGGAAATGCTTCTTTACCCGGCAGCAGCAATCGTGCAAGTGCACCGACGATCAAACCTATGATAAGCGTCCAAATAATTGACATATTCTCTCCTTAATCTGTTGAAATAACTTTCGACCGTGAATATCTATCTTTTACACCTAATAACCCGCAATTACAAGCTCATTCAGACGGCGACCTTGCGGTGGGCAAATATGCGCAGCAAGCCGTTGATAGCCAAATGCAGCAGCATATAAGCGACGATTGCGACAACTATCGGCAAAGCCAATGTGAAGCCTTCGGCGGTAGTCGGGCTCGCGACAATTCCTTTAAATGGAGCGTAGACCGGATCAGTCACCGACCTTATGAACTGCACAAAATCATTCCCCTGTCGTGCCGCAAATAAAGCCAACAAAAGTCTTAGCGTAAGCAGCCCGTAGATCAGAAAGAAAATATAATCGATGATTTGCGAAATGCGGGCGACGACCCTGCCGCGGCCCACTTCCCTTTCGGTCTGAACGACTTCGTCGACGGCTTTATGCCTCATATTGTCGGCTATCTCTTCGACACGCTGGGCCTGAGAAGCGGTTGGAACCTGCGCCTCGGCCGCTATTTCGCCTCCGACCTCTGCCTTAACGTCGGATTTAATCGCCTCGTAGTTCGCCGCCCGTTGCAATT
>JANNGV010000681.1:0-6530 GCA_031404055.1 Chloracidobacterium sp. | reverse complement strand
GTCCGAGGCCTTTCATCCGGCCTTGCATGAGGCCAGCGCGCAACCCGGCCAAGTTATTACCGCGCGCCGTATCCGCGAACTTACCGCTGGGAGCCAACATCTGAAACTTAAAATTTGCTTTGGCTTTCAGAATGATAATTTAGCACCGCAGGGCAAAATATAACCTTGCTTTTTTAAGAGAGTCTCCTCGAAAGAGACTTTTTGAATTCGCATTACCCGCATTTCGCTTTCATCCAATGAAGTAACTATTTGAACATCAAACCGTTCGGTTAGACGAAACAAATTCCACGCCGTTTGCCCGTTGACCTGATAGCTTTCACAGAGTTTTTCCGCCAATAAATCACTTGATCCGACTTCAAACCAGTTCAAAAAGTCGGCTCTTCCCATGCCTTCCGAACATTCGGCCAACAGGATTATCGTACCGCCTTCGGCACAAGCGTGCGACGCGGTTTCCAGGGCTTTGTGTGCCTGGATCATATTGATATCGTGCGGAAAACCGCCGCAGCTTACGACGACAACTTCGCGTTTCTCGGCAATTTCGATGCTATGGCTGGCGGCATATGCCTCGCACGCCGCTCGGTGCGATGTGATCCAATCACCGCAGAAAATATCGACCGCTTCGCCCGCGTCATCGACGATGGTGCTGATGCAAAACGCCGGGTTTACCTTCGCGACCGCATCCATAAATGCTTCGTGAACGGCGTTTCCGTCCAGCAAGCCGGTATCTACGCCTTGGCGGCGTGATCTCGTTTCGCAGTCGAATGCGAGTTTGTGCGTTTGCGATATCGTCTTTGACGACGCAAGGCCTGGACAGACGAGCTTTCGGCCGCCGGTGAAGCCCGCAAAATAATGGAACGTAACGCCGCCGATTAATATTACGTGATCATGCTCGATCAACGCCCGGTTTAGCTCAACCGGAATTCCGCCCGACGTTTCGCCAAGCCGCACAATTTGCGTAATGTCGCGCGGCCCATGGTCTAAAGTTTTTATCCGTTGAGCAATAAATGGAGTGAGGATCGCTTGCTTTTCGGCTTCCGTGACCGCTCGGTGAATGCCGGTGGCGAAGATTATGCTGATATCGAACGGAATAGTCCCGTTCGCGATCAGCCGGCGTATGAGAATATTCACTATCTGCCCGCAAGCAGTTTGCCGCGTCGCATCCGGGACAACTATAAGAACCCTTTCGCCGGGATTTACAATCTCTTCAACTGTTTTTGAATCTATCGGGTTATCGAGCTTTTCGCCGATCTGCACGTCAGTTAGCGGCGGTATGTTGTCTGCCTCTCCTAAGATCGCAAAAAGGCTTTCGTCGTAACTGAAAGGTATCGACGAATTTCCATATTTGAGACTGATTTCCTTCATTTGGAAGAGAGATTAAAGCCGAATTACGCATTCGAAAAAGCAATGTGATGCCAGGGCGGTTTTAGTGACACCGGAAGCGGGCGAAAAACGCTCGAAGTTGTTTACTCTGGTTCATTCTGGTTCTTCCGGTTCCGTGGTAAATCTTTAACCACGGATCAAGAGGAACAAAGCACGAACAGGATCCCGTCTAACGGCGTAACTCTTACTCTTTTTCAGCTAGCTGAAACTCCTATCGCGTGAATTAAAGCCAGTTTTCCGCATTCTTTGTAGCTCTAAACAAGCGGGACGATCTTGTGCCTAATCGCTGGTTCAAAGCATTTTGTTCCGGTCTCGCAAATGTACACAGCCTCGGTTTCCCGGTTCAGGGTTTCCATTTGAATCGTCAAATGATCGATCCCAAAACCGACATGCAATCTATCGCGGACCGCCACTAAAAGGTCTGAATGGGCGACCGACTCATCATGGCTGATATGCACCGAAAGAGCCTCAATGCCCGAAGAAATCGTCCAGACATGCAGGTCGTGTATACCTTTTACCCCGCTCGTTGTCATTATAGCCTCTTCAACCGCAGCTAAATTTATGTGTGAAGGCGTGCCTTCGAGCAAAACGTTGACCGATTCCAGGATCAGCCGCCACGCCCCGACGATGATGATCGCGCTAATCAAAACGCTGGTCAGAGCATCGGCCCACATCCAGCCGAAACTCAGGATCAGAATGCCCGCAATCATCGCCGCCACCGAACCGAGCAGATCGCCCATGACATGCAAAAAGGCCCCGCGCATATTTAGATCGTGTTTGTGGCCGGAATGCAGCAAAAACGCGGAAATTATGTTGACGACGAGTCCGCCGCTGGCGATCAGAAGCAGCTGAAACCCTTTGATATTCGGCGGTGATTGCCAGCGGGCGACCGCTTCGTAAATGATCCAAAGCGACAACAAGGCCAATGCAACTCCGTTAACGAATGCCGCAAGTATCTCCAGCCGGTAATACCCGTATGTCTTCTTCGAAGTGGCGGGGCGCGAAGCAAACCAGAAGGCAAACAGAGTCAGCGACATAGCCGCGACATCCGTAAACATATGGCCCGCATCGGCCAAAAGAGCGAGCGAATTGGTGTACCATCCGCCGATCGCCTCGGCAAACATATAGACGCCCGTCAAACCCAACGCGATCTTCAATCGCATCAGGCTGTCTCGCGAACGAGTCGCATGGCTATGTTCGTGTTCTGCCGCCGTTGTAAACTCCTTTTCTATTATTCTAGAATCGCCGCAAAACCCTGGATGTACGCAACTGTAGAACCAATCCGGAACGATTACCTCGGTCATCGCCGAACTCGACGGCGATTTCGGAAAGCGGCGTCGATATCTGCAATCTAAACGAGCCGTCCGACCCGGCATACACCTGATTGCCTTGTGATTTCACCTGCAAGCCTGGCTGCGTCTTGCCGCTGATGATGTAAACATTTCCGCCAACGCGTTCCACCTGCCAACCAGATACAGCGATCTCTTTGCTCGTTTCACGCTTCACGACCGCAAATTTCCATGGCTCGCTCCAATCGCTTGTCTGGCCCGATCGGGACATCGCCTTCAGCCGCCAGTAATAGGTTCCCGGCGAAAGGCCCGCGAGCCTAAAATCACGTGTCGTCAAAGCATTTCGGTCTACCAAAATGGCGTCCGAAGCAAAAAATGATGAGCGCGAAACCTGCAGGTAAAATCCGGACATTGCACCCGAGCCTTCGTCCTGCCAAGTGAATGAAACGCTTACTCCCGATCCCGACGCGTCAACAAGTTGAGCCATATTGCCGGGCGAACCATGCCGGGGCGGGGGAAGAAGCGTTTCCTTTGACGCGATCTTGCCATTGTTCAGAGCGGCGAATTCGTTCTCGGTTATCGTGGTTTTCGCACCGCCGACCGTCGTTTCCACACCGCCGCGGCTGACGCGAATCTCGGCTCCCTTTTCATCGGCGTTAAAGCTTGCATCGGTCTGCGAGCGGATTTGCGTTTCGGAATCCTGCATTTCTACGACGTTTCTCGTGTTCTCCGGCTGCTGATCGGTCCGCACATTCAATTGCCCGTCATCAAGCGAAACACGCACGTTGTCGCCGCCAAAAAGCGATGAATTATCACGAATGACAACCGAGCTGTTTGGGCCCAGCGTGTAAACGGATTTGTCGATCATCTGCACGATCGCCTTGCCGCCCGCCTGCGTCTGAATCGTGTCGCCGGCCGCTACATATGTTTCCTTGGTAACCAAAATGGTCTCGCGGGTGGCAGCACGCGTGACGCGGACATCGCCTTCGAATGAGATTATCTTGGCGGCATTCGCCGGAACGTCCGATAGGCTCTCGGGAACGAACCAATTGTTCTTTATTGCCCACCAGCCGCCGCCAACAACCGTCGTCGCAACGCACACAAAAATGACGAGACCGGTAATAGTGCTCTTCCGGATTCGCCACCATTCGACGTAGATTTTGCGGTACTTGCTTTCCATCAAGGATTAGCCGGCCTGCGCTTCGCCAGGTTCGTCATCTTCTTCAACTGCTTCGTGTTCGGGCGGCGGAAAGATCAGCGAGACGACAATAGAGATAGCGATGGACAGGACTACCACGGCAAGCGAAATGTTGATCACCATTTGCTCGTACTCGTGGTTCTTGTAGCGGTTCAGAAAATCGCCAAAAGCCGAGCCTTCGCTCCCCACAATCATTATCAGGCCTTCGGCGGCCAGTGGCAAGAGCATTTTTGCGCCGATAAACGTGAGAACAAACGCCAGCCCGTACTTCAAATAATGAAAACGGTCGGCAAGGTCGGCAAGCAGAAAGAAGAATGTTCGAAGGCCGAGGATAGCAAAAATGTTAGAAGTGTATACGATAAACCGGTCGGTGGTGATACCAAATATAGCCGGGATCGAATCAACCGCAAAAACAAGATCGGTGAATTCGACAACTATTAAAACCAGGAGCAATAGCGTTCCGGTGCGTACACCGTCCTTGATAACAAAGAACTTATCGCCGTCGTAATGCTTGGAGATCCGGACGTATTTGGTGGTCAATCTGACAATAGCACTTTCATGCGGCTCGAAATTATCGTCATTGTCCTGAAACATCTTAAGGCCGGTATAGACCAGAAATGCCCCGAAAAGATAGATCACCCAATGGAACCTCTCGACCAGCTCGGCACCGGCGAATATCATGATCATTCGCATTACAAGCGCACCGATGATTCCCCAAAATAAAACCCGGTGCTGATACTTTTTGGGAACCTTGAAAAACGTAAAGATCAAAAGAAAGACGAACAGATTATCGACCGAAAGCGACAGCTCAATTAGATAGCCGGTCAAAAACAGCTTCGCCTGCGCCAGGGCAAGATCCCAATCGTTGTAATGCGTGCCTACCTGCCAATAAATAAAAACGTTAAATAGCAGTGCGAGCGATACCCACACAATACTCCAGCCGATCGTTTCTTTACGGGTCGGCACATGCGCCTTTCGATTGACGATGCCGATATCGACAAAAAGTGCGATCAGAACGACCGCATAAAAAAGTAACCAGACCCAATAGGGATGTTCAATTGCTGTCATAAATGTACCGCCGCGTTCAGGGACATGCGCAGCGAATTTTCAATAATCCTGACGATTTCTCCGAGGCCGCGTGCGTCAACCTGCGAAAAATCATTCAATTTGTCGCTGTCGACATCCAAAACGCCAAAAACTTCGCCGGCGGTATCAAATATCGGCAGCACGATTTCAGACATCGATGCCGAACTGCAAGCGATGTGACCCGGAAATTCCGCTACGTTTGGCACAATGACCGTTTTGCGCGTTGTGTAACAATGGCCGCAAACACCTGCGTCGAAATTGATTCGCGTACAGGCGACCGGCCCCTGAAATGGCCCAAGCACCAACTGGCCGCTTTTTCTCAGATAAAATCCGACCCAGAAAAAACCAAATGCTTCCTTAAGAACGGCAGCAACGTTCGCCAAATTTGCCGTCAGATCGACCTCACCGGCTATAAGAGCATCGATCTGCGGCCCGATCTCGGGATAGATCACCACACGTTCCGCTGTCTTTGAAAACACAATGCCTTCAGCCATAACATTTAAGTTTAGCTTGTAAAATAAAGTGGCGCAAATGAATCACCGTTCGCGAGGGTATATAATCAAGGCCGCAGATCGGCTGATCCAAAGCACTTGCGGTCACGGATACGGAAACATTTGCAAAGATTATCTCGGTTGGGATAGGCGGAGCTCTTTTGTTGTTCTTCTTATTTTGTGGTTAATTTCGTTTTTGCCTGCCGCACTATTTTTGCGGCTTCACTCGCTGTCGCTGCAATTGCCGTCAGATGTCCCATTTTACGTCCCGGACGCGGTTCACCTTTGCCGTAAAGGTGTAATTTGATATTCGGGTCACGCAAAGCGGCGGCCCAGTTCGGTTCCCCTTTTTCCCACAAATCACCGAGCAAATTTGCCATGGCGGCGGGCTTGTAAAATTCGGTCGAGCCAAGCGGCAGGCCGCAAACAGCTCGAAGTTGCTGTTCGAACTGCGACGTGACACATGCATCGAACGTAAGGTGGCCCGAATTATGCGGACGCGGAGCCAGTTCGTTAACAAGCAGCTTTTCGTCTTTTGTCACGAAGAACTCGACGCATAACGTGCCGACATAACCCATTGTGTCTGCCGCGTTTCGGGCAATATCAACGGCTTCGTCAACCAGCCTTGCGGAGACGATAGCCGGAGCGAAGGAAATTTCCAGAATATGATTCGCATGCTCGTTCTCGATAACGCCAAAATGCGCGAAATTGCCCATCTGATCTCGGGCACATACGATGGAAACTTCTTTCTCGAACTCGACAAAAGCCTCAAGGATCGCGTCATGTCCGTGCATAGTCTCAAACGCCGGTTCGATGTCGTGCGGCTCCCTTATCTTCGCCTGCCCCTTGCCGTCATAACCAAAGCCCGCCGTTTTTAAGATCGCTGGGTAGCCAAGCTCATCCGCCGCGCTATAAAGATCGTCGATCAACTTGATGTGGCGATAAGGCGTGACGGGAAAGCCGTTTTTCGCAAGAAATATTTTTTCGCGCAGCCGGTTTTGCGTTGTGTGCAGTATCTCGCCTTTTGGATGGACATCGACGAATTGCGCCGCTGCGTCAACCGCCGCGGAGGGCACATTCTCAAAC
>JANNGV010000680.1:0-2560 GCA_031404055.1 Chloracidobacterium sp. | reverse complement strand
CGGCTTCCGTTGGTTACAGCAAACAATTCGCCCGTCAGAGGACGAAAATCGATACCGACAACCGTCTCACCGGCCAGCAAGCCCGATATCGAGCCGACGGTGGTGACCGCTGATGGCGACGAGCTGTTGAATCGAATGAGCTGATTCGAAGATGTGACGCCAAAAGCATTAGCTGAAGTTACGCTGATGCCCTCGGTTTGAGCGATTATTGATGCCGAAATGGCGGCAGAGACGAGTAGAAAAAGCACAGTAAAAATACCATGCCGAAGCAAAGAACATTTCATATTTACCCTCCTTAAAGTAAGTCGGCATTGAGCCGATAATTGCAGATATATGGTCGTTTGTTCGTCAAAAATGAATATCGAACGCAAAATGGCGCGAACGCTATTGCACTTAAAGACCCATGCTTATCAGTAGCAACTCAAATTAGCCGGATATAAGCTTTTCCCCGGCATCGGATTAACAAAGATTCGGCGTGAACAAAGAACCGATATGTCAACGTTTTCGCCTGTTGACGCAATTCGGATTCAAACTTTAAGAAATTGAGTTCTGTGAAAAACCTATTTTCTGATTAATCCTGATCGGATCCCTTCTTGTTTCTCGTTCATCTTGTTCTGTGGTTTCCCTTTTTTACCACCGAAAAGAGGAACCTTCTGTACGACGTACCCCGTATTTTGTTATTCTAAATGTTTGTATTGTGGATTATTGTTACAGCATTTTATGAACCCTGACAGCATTAGAAACTTTTCGATCATTGCCCATATCGACCACGGAAAATCAACCCTGGCCGACCGCATTCTACAGCTGACCGGCGCCGTCGCCGACCGCGATATGGAAGCTCAATTGCTCGACGATATGGATCTTGAGCGCGAGCGCGGAATCACGATCAAAGCCCACGCCGTCCGTCTGGATTACAAGGCGAAGAATGGCAAACAGTATGTTTTGAATCTGATCGACACACCCGGACACGTCGATTTTTCTTACGAGGTTTCGCGCTCGCTTTCGGCCTGCGAAGGCGCGATCCTAATTGTTGATGCGTCGCAGGGCGTTGAAGCCCAAACGCTTGCGAACACATATCTTGCGATCGAAAACGATCTTGAGATCATACCCGTTTTGAACAAGATCGATCTGCCTTCAGCCGAACCCGACCGTATCAAGGAACAGATCGAAAACATCATCGGTCTGGACGCCAGCGAAGCCGTGTTGACCTCCGCAAAAACCGGCCTCGGTATCGAAGAAGTGCTTGAGGCAATTGTTGCAAAAGTTCCGTCGCCGAAAGGCGACCGCAACAAGCCGTTGAAAGCGTTGATCTTCGACAGTTGGTACGACACATATCGCGGCGTCATCGTCCTTTTTCGCATCATCGACGGAACGATCAAGAAAGGCACGAAGATCAAATTCTTTAACACCGGTCGCGAATATTTGGTTGAAACGATCGGCGTTAATCGCCCGCGTCCAACGCTGATAAACGAATTGGGAGCCGGAGAGGTCGGATTTCTGACCGCCTCGATCAAGACTGTGGCGGATGTGCAGATCGGCGATACGATCACCGACGCCGCCCGTCCGGTGGATGAGCCATTTCCCGGTTTTCAGGAAGTAAAGCCGATGGTCTTTGCCGGCCTTTACCCCATTGACGCAGCGCAATATGAAGACCTCCGCGACGCGATGGAAAAGCTCCGGCTTAACGACGCATCCTTCTTTTTTGAACCAGAATCGTCCACCGCTCTCGGCTTCGGCTTCCGCTGCGGCTTTCTCGGCCTGCTGCACATGGAGATCATTCAGGAACGGCTGGAACGCGAGTTCAATCTCGACCTGATCACGACAGCACCCGGCGTGCGTTATCGCGTGACAACGACGGACGGCGAGGTCGCCGAGATCGATTCGCCATCTAAAATGCCGGACACCGGACGAATTTCGAAGATCGAAGAACCTTTCATCGAAGCGACAATTCTCACAAACGATGCTTTTCTCGGCGGCATTCTCCCGCTTCTCGACGAAAAACGCGGTGTCCAGAAAAAGTTCGAATATGTAACGACCGACCGCGTGATGCTCGTCTATGAGCTGCCGCTGAACGAGATAGTCCTCGATTTTTACGACCGCCTGAAATCGGTTTCAAAAGGCTACGCGTCGCTCGACTATCATCTGTCCGGCTATCAGGAAAGCAAGCTCGTCAAACTCGACGTTCTCGTTTCCGGCGAGCCGGTAGACGCCCTTTCGCTCATAATGCACACCGACACGGCCACCGCAAAAGGCCGTCTTCTTGTCGCGAAAATGAAGGAGCTCATCCCCCGCCAAATGTTCGAGGTCGCCATCCAGGCCGCCATCGGCAACAAGGTCATCGCCCGCGAAACCGTCAAAGCCATGGGCAAAAACGTCATCGCCAAATGCTACGGCGGCGACATCTCTCGCAAACGCAAACTGCTCGAAAAACAAAAAGAAGGGAAAAAGCGAATGAAAAAAGTCGGCCGCGTCGAGATCCCGCAAGAGGCGTTTTTGGCGGTATTGAAGGTGAATGAAAGTTAAGGGTTCTTTGGTTTCGAGTTTTTTATAAACTTGGCGA
>JANNGV010000679.1:0-2022 GCA_031404055.1 Chloracidobacterium sp. | reverse complement strand
CAGGAAAAAGAGATCAGGCGAGTCGGCGGTGTGAAGGAGATCGGCGTCGATGTTCGCGTGCTTGCGGCAACAAACCGTGATCTGCTGAAAATGACTGAGGAAAAGCGTTTTCGTGAAGACCTTTATTATCGCCTGAATGTCCTTTCTATCGAAATGCCGCCTTTGAGGACTCGGATAACGGACATTCCCGTTTTGATCGAATATTTTTTAAAGAAACACACGCGTGGAACGGACCGAAAGATTACAATCGCTGCTGACGCCCGGCGTTTGATGGAGAATTACAGCTATCCGGGTAACGTACGGCAACTTGAATCAGCCATTGAAAGGGCCATATTGTTGTGCGAGAACGACACGCTCACCATCGACGACCTGCCGCCCGAAATGACGCAAGGCTCAACACCAGCCACTGCGGGCGATCTCTTTTCGCTGCCGCCCGAAGGCGTCAATTTCGAAGACGTCGAGCGCAGCCTGATTATGCAGGCGATGGGCCGAACCGACAACAACATTACCAAGTCAGCAAAGTTGCTGGGGCTGACGTTTCGGACGCTGCAGTACAGGCTGGAAAAGTTTGGGTTTAAAAAAGACGGTGCGGAAGAAGAGGAAGAGGCGTAGGATTTTCTTATGAAACTCGGATATCGAACGGCGTGGCTTCTATTGTTGTTTGCGGTGCTCTCGGCATTCGTATTCATTTTTGTTCCTGTTTGGCTGATTCAGCCATTCGCCCCGCAGACGACTCGGTCAATCGAAATATCGTATTTTCTGAAAAGTTGGTCGCCAATCGTAACGGTTATACTTGCGATCCTGGCTGTCGCACTCGCTCTCTTTATCTGGTCGCGGTCGAGGCGATGGTTTGCTAGGGCGGCATTGATCGTGCCGCTTTTACTGATCGTCGTTTTCACTTGGTTTGCCCGGCAGAATCATTTTGAATGGATGTTCAATCCGCTCGGCAACACGCAATTCGCGCGCGTTAGCGAAGTCGATTTCCTGCCTGACGATGAAATGGTACTTGCGGTCAAACTAAACGGCGAAGCGGCGGCTTTTCCTGTGACGTTTATGGGATATCACCATATCGCGCAGGCCGTGGTCGGCGGCACGCCAATCACCGCGACTTACTGAACGCTTTGCCACACGGGGGTAGTGTGGCAGTCCGTCGTGAACGGGCAGACGTTGAAATTCAGGCTGGCGGGCATTAACAATCAAAACTTTATCATGCGTGATGAAGAGTCCGGTTCGTGGTGGCAGCAAATAACCGGCGAAGCGATCAATGGCAGCTTTAAGGGGCAAAAGCTCACTTCGGTCGAAACCGACGAGCTTAGTTATGGCGTTTGGAAACGCGAGAATCCATACGGCATTGTGTTGCGCCCGGACCCAAAAATACTTGCGGAACAAAAATACGAGAGTGCGGACTGGGAAACGCAGGTTGCAAAAATGCGGGTGACGACATCGGCGAAGCTTGATGACGCCCTCGAGCCGCGTACTCTTGTCGTTGGCATCTCGATAAACGGTAAGACGAAGGCCTACCCGTTTTCTTCGATTGAAAAAAGCGCCCCGATACTTGATACGGTGGGCGGAAAGGATATAGTCGTGGTCTTGGCCGACGATAAGAAATCGGTTCGGGCGTTCGATCGAACTTTGAACGGGCGCAAGCTTGAATTTTTGAAAAACGTTGACTCAAATGAATTGGTCGACGCGGAAACCGGCAGTAAATGGGATTTTTCAGGGCTGGCCGTGGGCGGCGAACTTGCAGGGTCTCAGCTGAACAAAGTAACCGCACTGAAGGACTATTGGTTCGATTGGAAAACCTACAACCCAGAAACGCAACTTTATGCTCTTTAATTCGTTACTTTTTCGGGGAATTAGGAGATAACACGATGGAATGGCTATCGACATTAAGTTTGGCCCTTGGAACGGCATGGACATCGGGCATCAATCTTTACGCCACAGTATCCGTGCTCGGACTGCTGCAGCGTATTGGCGGAGTAAAACTGCCCGGCGGACTCGATGTACTGGATAACTGGTGGA
>JANNGV010000678.1:0-4643 GCA_031404055.1 Chloracidobacterium sp. | reverse complement strand
CCGTCACCGACACAGCCGCACCAGGCTGGACCGACGGTATACGCAAGACAATTCGCTGCAAACTTGTTGCAGAGTTTATTTTCTCCTCGCCTTTCGTAAAATCAACGATGGCTCCATTAATATTAACGCCAGTGATCTCTGCGCTCGAACCGATACGCAGGGTCAAGGTCGAAGCTAGCTGAGCGGAGACGTTCTTCACATCGATCTTTGCTTTGACAACCAGATTACGCTCCGCCTCCGATTGCGGCAGCGTCGCGGAAATGTCGTACTTCTGCACCTGCCAGGTCGACGAGATGCGAACCTCGCTCTGCGCAAACGTGGACGATGTAAAAGTAAAAAGTAAAAAGGCAAAAATTGCCCTGTAAATTGTTTTCATCTTTGCGTCTCCGCATCTTGGCGGTTAATTTTCCTGAACCAGTTCGTGAATCTGTTTCAATTTGCGGAGTAATTTTTCCAGTCTTCCCAGCGGCAACTGGTTCGGCCCGTCGCTCGGCGCTTTTGCCGGGTTATCGTGGACTTCCATAAAAACCGCGTCCACGCCGCACGCTACGCCCGCACGCGCAAAATGTTCGATGTACTCGGCTTGCCCGCCGGTTGCTTTCCCAAGTCCCCCCGGCAGTTGAAGCGAATGCGTTACATCAAAAACGACGGGCACGCCAAAAGAGCGCATTATCGGAAAGCTGCGCAGATCGACAACCAGATTGTTGTAGCCAAAGCTCGCCCCGCGTTCGGTCAAAAGGATCTTCTTGCCGCCCGCTTCCCGAAGCTTATCGACAATATTCTTTGCATCCCACGGCGAGAGAAACTGGCCCTTTTTCACATTAACCGCCTTGCCCGACCTTGCCGCCGCCACCAGCAGATCGGTCTGCCGGCAAAGAAACGCCGGTATCTGTAGAATGTCGGCGACCTCGGCCGTTTTCTCCACCTGCCACGGCTCGTGAATATCGGTGATCACCGGCACGCCAATCTCAGCCTTCACTTGAGCCAACACCTCTAGCCCAAACTCCATTCCCTGCCCGCGAAAACTCTCGATCGAACTGCGGTTTGCCTTGTCGAAAGACGACTTATAAACAAAATCGACGCCGACACGACCACAAATGTCCTTTATCTCCTGCGCCATAAACAGCGCGTGCTGCGCCGATTCCACTACGCACGGGCCTAGAACGAAGGCCAAGCGTCCATCCCCGAAAGTGGTTTTGCCTACAGAGAATGCTGCCATACTATTCATATTTAGCCCGACCTTTTAACTTTAAGATCTTTTTATTCGATCAAAGCCGCTCGTTGCCTGCACGAACCGACGCATTTCCGGTTCGGCATCTATTCGCGGCAGCAGAAATGGATCATCGCTATTTTCGCACAATCTAAGCTCAGTCGTAACCGCCGAGGCATATCCCGCGTTTTCGGTTGCGTCACGCTCGCGTTTTGAGACATTGCCGTTCGGATAGCAAAAATGGATCGATTGACGTTGCAGTTTGTCCTCGAGCATAGATTTCGACACTAGCAATTCATCTGTCAACCTTTCTTCACCCACATTTGTCAGGATTGGATGATTGGCCGTGTGCGAACCGATCTCGACATTTGCGTCTCTCATTTCAAGGGCCTCATCCCAACCGAACGCCTCGAATTGATCCGGCGGCAAGTCGGGAATAGCGACATTCATCCGCGATGCAATCTCCCGCAGTGTCGCATCCTTTTCGTCGTCCGGCATTTTCTTCAGTTCGGAATTTATCGATCCCGCCGCTGTCAGCCGCGATTTGCTGTCATCCAAAGTCGCCGTGATCTTTTTCGAACCGACAACAAATTCACACAGTTCCGCCGACGTATTTCGCAAAATGTACCGGGCCTTGTCCGTCCATATCCAATTCTTGCCATCGACAAACCCTGTAACCACATAAAGAGTCGCGGGCACGTTGAATTTCTTTAATATCGGAAATGCGATGTCGTAAAAATCACGATAGCCGTCATCGACCGTAATCACCGCCGAGCGTTGCGGCATCGGCTCGCCATTGCGTTTATATTCAATCAATTCATCAAGCGAGATTATTTTGTAGTGCTTGTTAAGATAGCGAAGGTGGGATTCGAACGCCTTTTGCGACGTTTTTCCACGTTCCTCGCCTTTGCTGAAGCGGTGATACATTAAGATTGGACATTTTTGGCGATTCAAGAAACGAACGGGTGCAAACGCATCCGATCTGGTCAGAAAGTCGAGCATCTTAGCCTTCAGCATTGTCACCTCGACTTATTCGCTGCTTCAAACGCCGACGCATTTCATCCTTTTCTTTCTTTACCGGCAGGCGATAGCGTTTTCCGATAGATATGTCTTGCGGCCGTCTTTGGACCTCGCCCGCAGCGATCAGCTTTACGGACTCCGCAATCAGGTCGGCCGATCTTCCTCGCAAGCTGGACTGGAAGTTTGCGATGAACGCATCAAAATTCAAACCGAACGCAGCGTCGTATTCAAGCGGCACCGTGCTTTGGAGAATAATATCGCCTGTGTCAACCTTTACCGCGACGAAATGCACCGTTATGCCGATTTCTTTTTCACCGTTAAAAAGCTCCCAAAAGATCGGCGGGCCGCCGCGATAATGCGGAGCCAATCCCTGATGCAGATTTATCGAGCCGTGTTTCGGAATCGAAAAGACGCTCTGCTTTATAATATTCGTTCCGTATATTACGCCAAGGTCGGCTTCAGCCTGCCTCATTAGTTTTATAGATTCTTCCGCATGAAAATTATCGACCTTGAAAACAGTAAGACCCAATTTGTATGCCGCCTGCATCGTCTTATCATTTTTATCGTTCAAATGAACCGGCGTCTTCGGAACAAACTTCTTCACCGTTTCAAGAACTCCGTCGTATTTAATCGAACGGCGTATTCTCTCGACAATGCCGCGACGAGGTGTCGTCAATGTCTCGACAAAAACTCCGACGATCTCGATATTTTCAAGATCGCGGAGCTTTTCCAAAACAAGATCCGCGCCGCCATGCGTTAGTAAAATGACACGCATAAGCATTTTGCGAAAATTACCCGACCTCTTTCAACTCATTGATGCCCTGTGTCAGCGGCTGCTTGTCGCTGCTCACATCATGCTGCAAATTCTCGCTGCTGAGCCGATTTTCCCACGCCGCCTTTACGAACGATTTAAACAATGGATGTGCCGCGAGCGGTTTTGATTTGTACTCCGGATGGAATTGGCAAGCGACAAAAAACGGATGAACATCGCGTTTTAGCTCGATCATTTCAACAAACTTTCCGTCCGGCGAGAGGCCACTAATTACAAGGCCTTCTTTTTCAAGTAAAGCACGGTATTCCGGGTTGAATTCAAATCTGTGGCGATGCCTTTCGCCGATCTCTTCGGCGCCGTGATATATCTCACGCGCGAGCGAGCCTTCCTTTAACTTGCACGTCCACTCGCCAAGCCGCATCGTGCCGCCGAGCTCTTCCACATTGACGAGGTCGCGAAGCTTAAAAATAATCGGGAAAGGAGTTTCTTCATTAAACTCGGTCGAATCCGCATCACGCAGCCCGCATACGTCGCGGGCGAATTCGATACACGCCGTCTGCATTCCGAGGCAGATGCCAAAATACGGCGTGCCAGAGCGCCGGGCGTACTTTATCGCTTTCAGCATTCCCGGAATTCCGCGTTTGCCGAAACCGCCCGGAACAAGTATCGCGTCAAAATCCTGCAGCTCGGCTTCGTAGCCTTCCTTCACCAAGTTCTCGGATTCAATCCAGGCGACATTTACGCGAAGATTGTTGGCGACACCGGCATGGGTCAGCGCCTCACGCAGTGATTTATACGAATCTTCAAGCTCGACATATTTCCCGACAATTGCAATCTTCACCGTACCGCCGGTCGGCTCTTTGATCGTCGCTACAAGCTCGCGCCAATTTTTCAGATCGAGATGCGGAAAGTGTTCGTTTAGCTGCAGATCGTTAACTATTAGTTCGTCCAACCCCTGCTCGTGAAATGCGAGCGGCACCTCGTAAATGGTCGGCACATCGAGAGCCGATATGACCGCATTTTCCTGCACATTGCAAAACAGGGCTATCTTTCGGCGCAGATCCATCGGCAACGTGCGTTCCGACCGGCATAGCAGAATGTCCGGGGCAATGCCGATCTCACGCAGCTCTTTTACCGAATGCTGCGTTGGCTTTGTCTTCAATTCACCAGCGGCAGCAATATACGGAACAAGGGTGACGTGCACAAAGATCGCGTTACCGCGGCCTTCCTCGTTGCCAACCTGCCGAATCGCTTCCATAAACGGCAGCGATTCAATGTCACCGACCGTTCCGCCGATCTCGACGATCAATACGTCGGGCTCGTGAGCATCGGCGACAGTGCGAATCGCTTTCTTAATTTCATCCGTAATATGCGGAATGACCTGAATCGTTTTACCGAGATAGTCGCCGCGGCGTTCCTTTTCGATAACGGACAAATATATGCGGCCCGTCGTCCAGTTATTCGCCTGCGATAGCTTTGCGTGCGTGAACCGCTCATAATGGCCGAGATCGAGATCAGTCTCGGCCCCGTCGTCAGTCACGAATACCTCGCCATGCTGAAACGGCGACATTGTGCCCGGATCGACGTTGATGTAAGGGTCAAGCTTCATCATCTGCACACTCATCCCGCGTGCCTCCAGCA
>JANNGV010000677.1:0-3575 GCA_031404055.1 Chloracidobacterium sp. | reverse complement strand
GCGGTTGAACGCATTGTCGCCGCTTCTGCATCAGTCGCCGCTGATTTTGCGGCACCGTGAACGCGTTTGGTCACATTCTCAAACGACATTAATACGGACGCATCAGCATCGGGCACCTTTAATTCTTCGGCCTCAGTTTTGGCGTAAAAGCCCATCTTCATCAGGTCGCGTTCCTTGCTCGAAAGCCGTGCAATATAAGCCGCAGCGACGTGATGATTAGTAGCGATCAGGCCATTAGGGCTGACGAATCCGGCCGACGCTCCGTTGACCTTCGGCGAGGCAAGCCGCACCTTTTCGAGCCACTCAGTGGAAGGCTCGAAATTGTAGCGGTCCTTCCATTGCTTGAGTGGTGGATTGTCGAACGTCCACATCCCGTCGTCGGCTCGGATCAACAATGACGAAAAAAGCAAAATCGAGACTAGAATAAGTGAGGTCGTCTTTTTCATACGTTTATTAGATGCCAACCGGAGTGTGCGTCGTTAGAATCGATCCATTCCATAAAAGAGAATGGCCGAAACGATCAGAAAGAAAGCCCATTGATAAAGTTGTCTAAAATATTCTCTGCCGTTCGTGACAATCATTGTAATCAATGCCGAAACTGTCCACGCAAGAAACTGCAAAGCAAATATCAACGTGATCGTCCGTTTGTCCTCGAAAATATCTGTTGCGGCGATCAGGATCAGCAATATCGAACTCAGCAACAAATCCGCCGTTACAAGATGCCATGCGGTGAATGACTGATACCAGTTCTTCTCGATTAATGCATCGGAAAATTCAACTCGCGTGGTCAAAGTTTCTTTTGTACCGACAAATGTATGAGCCAAAAAACCAAAGAAGACCAGTAACCCTGCAATTAACACATAAATATTCACTTTAACACCAACCGCAGCTTCTCCATCGCTCCGTCCAAAACAGAATCTTCTCGGGCGATGCAAATTCGCACATACGGGTCCCACGTATCGGTGTCGGCAAATGCAGCTCCGGGGACCATTCCAACGCCGGCTTTTTCCATCAGCATTTCGTTGAATGGAAGAGCGTCCGGGAAATCCGCCGGAATACGGGCCCAAATGTAAAACGCGGAGCCCGAATTATAGATGTCAAAACCGAGCTCGCGGAGGCCTGCGGAAAATGTATGCCGCTTACCGTCAAATTTATCCCGAAGTTTTGAGTAATATTCGCGGTCGGCCATCAGCACTTTTGACAGAGCGGCTTGCAGCGGCGTCGCCGGGCAGACATAGATGACGTTGGCGGCATTGTTTATCGGTGCGATCAGTTCGCCCTTGCCATATGCGTAACCGAGACGCCAGCCGGAAATGTTCCATGATTTTGAAAATGAATTTACCGTGATCGTCCGCTCGTGCATGTCCGGCAGGGTGGCAATCGGGGTGTGCGGATTTTCGCCCGTGACGTAGTGCTCGTAGACTTCGTCCGAAATTACGAGCAGATCTAGATCCTTTGCAACATCTGCTATAGCTTCGAGTTCGGCTTGCGACATTACCTTGCCGCTCGGGTTAGCCGGTGAACAGACGATGATAGCTTTTAGCGGAAAATCAGCGCGGTCCTTTAAATCTTTGCAGCGGGCTTTTAGCGCGTCTCTTTCAAACGTAAGCTTTTCGTCAAGATCGAAGGTCTCCGTCTTGCCGCCAAACTCTTCCAAAATCCGGCGATGATACGGATAGTATGGCTCGAAAACCAAAGCCGATTTGCCGCGCAGGTACGCCTGTGCGATGCCGATCAGCGCACCGGTTCCGCCGTTGGTTATCATCAGCTCGAACGGCGTTGCGCCGATATCAATATTGATTCCGTTGTAGATCGCGATCTTTTCCGCTACGGCTTTACGCAAATCGCCGTCGCCTTCGCTGGCTCCGTAATGATTCTGGCTGGCTGCGATTATCGCGGCCGCTTCTTTCGCCAACTGCGGATCGATCGGGAGCTCGGACTGTCCCTGAACCAAATTTCCGCTTGGCGGTACGAGCCGCGTTATCGCACGGATATCAGGTTTTATCTTCTTAACTTTTGCTTCTGACATAGAGTATTAAAATAGCAGTTTTGGCCGCAAAGTTCTAAATCACCGATGCATATTCGCTCGTAATTCTTCTTGTTCATTCTTCATTTGTCTTGTTCGGTGGTTTAAATCATGACCACGGAATGGGAGGAACAAGAATGAACAAGAGGAATGAAGAAGTGTCACAATCCAGCTATCCCATTCGAACTGTTTTGCTACACTGGATAACATGAAACCGTCTGCCAAACTTAGTCTGCCGCCTGCTCTAAAAACCGATCTGTTCGGCGGCCATTTTCGTTCGTTTCGCAAAGGCCCGACTGAATTTCTCACAAAGCTCGCTCTTCTTGGCGAAGTGACATCGTTTCGAATGGGACCGCAGCAAGGTTATTTTTTGACCGATCCCGACATGATCCGCGATCTACTCGTTGTCAACGCTCAAAAATTCAAAAAAGGCCGTGCCCTGCAGCGTGCGAAGAATCTACTCGGCGAAGGTTTGTTGACAAGCGAGGGCGAATTTCACCTTCGCCAAAGGCGGATGATCCAGCCGGCATTTCACCGTGCGCGAATCGCGGAATATGCTCTGTCAATGGTCGACTACGCCGACAGAATGTCCGACAGCTGGCAGGACGGCGAGGTCCGCGACATCGACAAAGACATGATGCACCTGACGCTGCAAATCGTCGCCAAAACGCTCTTCAGCTCAAATGTCGAAGACGATGCGGACGAGATCGGTGCATCGATGACGACTATGGTCGAGCTTTTCAATTATCTGCTGCTTCCCTTTTCCGAATGGCTGCAAAAGCTTCCGCTGCCGCAGTCAAAGCGTTTCAAGAACGCGAAAAATACCCTGAATTCGGTAATTTACGGAATCATCAACGAACGCCGCCGATCTGGCGAGGACACAGGCGATCTGCTTTCGATGCTTCTGATGGCTCAGGACGAAGCCGACGGGACCGGCATGACAGACGAACAGATACGCGACGAAGCCCTGACCCTTTTCCTTGCCGGGCACGAAACGACCGCGAACGCGATGACGTGGACCTGGTACCTGCTTTCGCAAAATCCTGAAAAAGAGGCGAAGCTGCACGAAGAATTAGATATTGTCCTGAACGGACGACTCCCAACGATCGAAGACCTCCCAAATTTGAAATACACCGAATCAATTCTCGCCGAATCGATGCGGCTTTTCCCTCCGGCATGGGCTATCGGTCGCCTGTCTCTCGAAAATCACGAATTTGGTGGATTTAGTGTTCCGGAGCGCTCCCTGATCCTGATAAGCCCGTACATTACTCATCGCGATCCTCGATTCTGGGAAAATGCGGATGACTTCGTGCCCGAACGCTGGGAAAAACTCAGCGTAAAGGAAGCCGGCCAGCGGAACATCTACTTCCCTTTCGGCGGCGGTGTCCGCCGGTGCATCGGCGAAAGTTTTGCATGGACCGAAGGCATTCTGCTGCTCGCGACACTGGCACGAAAATGGAAATTGAAAATGCTGCCCGAGCAAAAAATCGCTCTTCAGCCGATGATCACACTGCGACCAAAATACGGAATGCGAATGCAATGTCAGAAC
>JANNGV010000676.1:0-5252 GCA_031404055.1 Chloracidobacterium sp. | reverse complement strand
ATCAAGTTCCAGGCCGACGGAATCACCCCGCTGGACTTCGGAACCGTGCTTATGAATCAGACGATCGCGAGTGGAAGCAATCTGGTTAGCACAACGAATTCCGATAATATTGATGCCACCAACACCACTATTTTTGGAGTTCCGACGCCGCCGTCTGACAGTATTTTGCAGCCGCAAAACCCTGCCAGCATTGACCCGACGATTCTAACCGTTGTGCGGCCGACAGCAGCCGACGCGTCAATCGAGGGATCGGTTCGCGACACGAACAGCAATGGTATCGCCAATGCATTGGTCACCGCGACGAATGCGAGCACTGGTGCTTCGACCTCGGTACGCACGAATTCGTTCGGACAGTACCTGATCGAAGGTTTACCGGTGGGCGAACTATATCTGGTGCGTGTTGAGCACAAACGATTCCGCTTCCCGAATGGCACCATTACGTTCACCTTGAACGATAGCGTTACCGGACTTGCTTTCATCGGAAACCTGCCCGATACAAAAGCTGGTGCGAGAGCTGTGACCAATTTGGTAAAACTGAGATAGTAGGCTGCGGCTTTTTCAGAAAAGTTCGATCCTAGGATCGTTTATCAACTAGGCGAGTGGACTGTTCCACTCGCCATTTTTTATTCGGAATTCGTATGAACGATGATCAGAGAAAGGTGTATTCCGACTGTTAACGTCGCTTGTTGAGAAGGGCGGATCTGCCTGCCGCGGCCCAGCGGCTTGGCTGCTTTGATTGTTCAGCCGACGGCGTTTGAATTGATACCTGCGATTTTGCGAAGGCCAACGCGGCAGCTATCAATGCTATGTCCGCTGTGTCGCGTTCAACATCGACCGTCTTTCGGCGTTCCTGCCAGCTTGCTATGAATCCCGTATCTATGTGGCCCGCGACGAATTCTTCATCTTCCAAAACCTCGCGGAAAAATGGAAGCGTGGTCTTTATGCCGCCGATCTCGTATTCGGCAAGAGCTCGCCGCATGCGGTCGATGGCTTCCGCGCGGTCTTTACCATAAACGGCAAATTTCGAGATCATCGGATCGTAATAGATAGAAACTTCGGAGCCTTCATAAACGCCCCCGTCATCCCGAACTCCCGGCCCCTGCGGCACTTGAAGACGCGTTATCTTGCCCGGCGAAGGCAGAAAATTGTTATCGGGGTCTTCGGCATATACGCGGCACTCGATCGCGTGACCGTTCATTCGAACGTCCGACTGCGTGAATGAAAGCTTTTCGCCCCAAGCGACGCGGATCTGTTCGCGGACGAGATCAATGCCGGTCACCAGTTCCGTCACCGGGTGTTCGACCTGCAACCTCGTGTTCATTTCCAGAAAATAAAACGATTTGTCGAGATCTGACACCAAAAATTCGACCGTTCCCGCACCGACGTAATCGACCGCCTTTGCCACCATCACGGCACATTCGCCCATTTTCTCTCGAAGTTCGGCGGAGTTGATCGGCGACGGGCATTCTTCGATCACCTTTTGATGCCGGCGTTGGATCGAGCATTCGCGCTCCCCCAAATGTACGTGATTGCCGTGCGTGTCCGAAAAAACCTGTATTTCGATATGACGCGGCCGGACGATGGCCTTTTCGATATACACCGCGTCATCGCCAAAGCTCGAACGGGCCTCGGACTGCGAGGATTCCAGCGCCGACTTCAATTCGCTTTCGTCCAGGACAAGACGCATTCCTTTCCCACCGCCGCCGGCCGAAGCCTTGAGCATGATCGGATAACCAAAGCTCGCCGCCGTGTCTTTAGCGTCGTCATAGCTTTGAAGCGGTTCCGTCGTTCCCGGCACAACCGGCACGCCCGCCGCTATTGCAATCCGGCGTGCGGACATTTTTCCGCCCATAGCTTCCATTGCTTCGGGCGACGGGCCGATAAACGTGAGCCCGCTCTCTTTAACCTTTCTGACGAATTCAGCGTTCTCCGACAAAAAACCGTAGCCGGGATGGATCGCTTCCGCACCGGATTCCTTTGCGACCTCCAGTATCTTTTCCCAACGCAAATAACTCTGGCTCGACGGCGCCGGGCCAACATTATATGCCTCGTCCGCCATCCGAACATGCATGGAATCCCGGTCGGCATCGGAATAAACCGCAACCGTACCGATCCGCATTTCACGGCACGCGCGCATAACACGACATGCGATCTCTCCGCGATTTGCAATCAGAATCTTTTTAAACATGTGTAGCAATTAGCTGTCAGCGGTCAGCTTTCAGCTTTCAGCTTTCAGCTTTCAGCGATGAGCAATCAACCGTATCTTATTTTCGAGATTAAAGAAGCCAACATCTTCTTTATCTCTTCCAAATCGATCGAAAGCCGCAAATGTACTTCTTGGCTCAAGTATTGCAGATCCTCGGCCAAGATCAGATGGTATTCCAATTCGCACGCGGAACCAAAAGATATCTGGAGAAATCGAGCGAAATCGGGGTCCGTTGACTTACCACAGCCTTCAGCAATATTGGCAGGAATCGAAGCACAAGAACGCCGGATCTGGCTCGTTAAACCGAACTGTTCATCTCTCGGAAAGCCTTTAGTCTTGTCATAAACTTCAAGGGTAAGTCGATGTGCTTTGCTCCATACCGCCAGATTCCTAAAATCTTTCATACTGACCGCTGACCGCTGACAGCTGATTGCTATTTCCTAGGCAAGCGTCGAATTCCCCTGATTTTTTGAATCATAACGAATAGCAACTTTTGCTCCGGGTGCGAATTTTAGCGGGTCGCTGCGCTGCTCGTCACTCAAAAGCTCCGAGGATTCAAAATCGACCCCGTTCAGCGAATAGACATAAAAAACGACCTCATCGCCATTTGGTTTCGTCTCAGTGTCAATTATTACACCGTCAGTAATGCGTCCGTGCTCGAGCAGATATTCACGCCGTCCCTCAAATGGGTCGGCCTTTTTTTTCCTGAGAAAGCTGAAAAATCCCATAATTAGTCGAGCACCAGGGGTTCCTTATCATATCGTGCCCTAAGGTTATTTGCCGCGGCCAGGATGGTCGGGCGTTTTATTATCTTTGCTTCGATGGGCCGTTTGCCGGGAATATCGATCATGATCAAGCCAAGCAGGATCGTGAGAAGCCCTTGTCCGGGAACGCCGGGCAGCGACAAAAGCAGTCCTAAAATAACCAGCATTACGCCCAGAATATTCTTAAGTATCACCGCTCCCCAACGCACGGCCCAGGAGCTGTTCGGCAAAAAATCATGCTGGTAATGAGAGCTGAAATAATTCGCGGGAATTTTCACAAGTACAACGGCGATCGAGAGAAAACTGATCGCCAGCGACGCCAAAAAAAGGCCTGCGCCGAGTGCGACGCGCCCAAATGTCAGAGATTCCCAAAAACTTGAAAGCCACTCCATTACTTATCGACCGCCGCGCCTTCGAGCCTGCGAAATTCCGTCCAGATAAAATACATTCGGTGAACAAGCGTCCAGATAGAACCGATCGCCAGCACCCACAACACCTGCGGCATCCGATTAAAGAGAAAGAAATTAGAATTCCAATCCCAGGTCGAAAGCGAACCGATTATCAACAGCACAATACGTTCCGGCCGCTGGAGAAAGCCGACATTCGCCTTCACCCCCAAACCTTCGGACCGGGCCGTCGTATAGCTGACCATGACCGAGCCGATCATCCCGATGCCCGCCAGGATCACGTTCAGCAATGAATGCTGCGGCGAGTTCCCGGCGTAAAAGATCATTATCCCAAAAAAGGCGACCATGTCCGATAGCCGGTCAAGGGTCGAATCTAGAAAACCGCCGAATTTCGTCACATTTCCGGTCAGCCGGGCAACGTTGCCATCGAGCATGTCGAAAAGATTCGCGACGATCAGCACGATTCCTGCCCAGAAAAATTCTCCGAGCCCAAAGAGCACGCAGCACCCGACGTTTATGCAGACACCGATAGCCGTCAAAATATTCGGATGAACGCCGGCCGACGCCAAACCACGCACCATCGAATTGATGATCCGCATTGCTCCGCGTCCGATGCTTGCTCCTAACATGTAATCAACGGAAAATGGATAATTGAAAATGGAAAATTTAGGAAGAAAAATCGAAAACGGACAATGTAGAAACTTTCCTGATTTTCCATTTTCCGTTTTCAATTTTCAATTTTCAATTTTCCACTCACTCCTTATCATGTATCGTCTTCAACCGGTGGATCTCAAAATTTCGCCAGCCCATTGGCGTTTTCACCTTTACCTCGTCGCCTTCTTCCTTGCCCATCAGGGCCTGTCCGATTGGCGAAACGGTCGATATCAGGCCGTTGTCGGGGTCGCTTTCTTCGGACGTGACAAGTTTGTAGGTGATTTTCTCTTCTTTTTCCAGATCATAAAGAACAACCCTCGATCCATAGGCTATGCTGTCGGTCGGGATCTTTGATAAGTCGATCGAATCAACTTCGATAAGCCGCTGCTGAAGCTGGCTGATGCGTGCCTGCACCATTGTCTGCCGCTCCTTAGCGGCTTTATACTCGGCATTCTCTTTCAGGTCGCCAAATTCCCTCGCGTGTTGAATATCCTTTGGCAGTTTGAAATGCAATTCATGCTCAAGGACTGACAATTCATCTTGTAATTTCTTTTTTACTGCTTCCATAATTTTATTTGACGCGGCGATTGCCTGACGCGGGGACGCGGCGAATAAGCGGTTCCCGTCACCGTGTCACCCTGTCTCCCTGTCCGCGCGTCGCAAATCCCAATCTAAGCCTCCATCGCCGCTTCCTTTGGCGCCGCAAACGATATTCCGATATCTCTCGCCGTTCGAACAAGCTGGCCGTCGATCGGCACTGTCTTGATGTTTGCACATGCTTCCGAGAGCGGCACTGTAACTATCGTGCCCGCTTGTAAAGCGACCATTTTCCCGGTTTCGCCGCTTAGAAGTGCACGGACCGCGCAGGCACCGAAGTTCGTCCCGAGCATCCGGTCGAACGCGTTTGGGCTGCCGCCACGCTGCAGATGGCCGAGCACAACACACCTCGACTCTTTACCCGTCATCTGTTCAACGCGCTTGCGGACGTAATCACCGACGCCTCCAAGCCTCAACTCCTGCGTGTCCGAGTAAAGTGCCGATTTGCCGACTTCTATTGCTCCCTCAGCGACGACGATATTAGTGAACCGTGATCCGGCTTTTTCGCGGGCCAGCACCTTCTGGGCCACCGACTCGAGTGAAAACGGTATTTCGGGTATCAATATCACATCACCGCTTCCGGCCAGGCCGCAGTGCAGGGCTATCCAGCCGGTATTTCGGCCC
>JANNGV010000675.1:0-1900 GCA_031404055.1 Chloracidobacterium sp. | reverse complement strand
CCTTCACTAGCTTGCGGTTCGGTAAACTCTTATAATACCTTTATCGTTTATAAATTTTCATATAAAGAGGTTTAAGGCATTGGCAGAACAATTTGACGTAACAATTATCGGATCGGGTCCGGGCGGATATGTCGCCGCCGTTCGGGCGGGACAGTTGGGTTTAAAGGTCGCGATCATCGAAAAGGAAAAAGATGCACGGCTTGGCGGAACCTGCGGGCTTCGTGGATGTATTCCGACAAAAGCATTGCTCAATGCGGCGCACCTTTTCGAAAAGGCCGGGCATTTTGAGAATTTTGGCCTCAAAATTAAGGATTTGAGTTTTGATTGGAATGGCGTTCAAAAGTATAAATCGGATGTAGTTTCTAAGAATTCGGCCGGTGTTTCTTATCTGATGAAAAAGAATAAGATCATTGTTTTCAATGGCTTTGGGAAGATTCTTGGCAAAGGCAAGGTCGAAGTTGCTCTTGAGGGCGGCAAGAAAGAGACGATTGAAACAAAGAATATTATTATCGCCACAGGCTCGGTTGTTCGCCCGATCCCGGGTTTTGAAACAGATGGTAACCAGGTCGTAAATTCCGACCACATTCTCGAACTAACCAACGTGCCGAAATCGATGATAGTGATGGGCTCTGGCGCAGTCGGTGTCGAGTTCGCAAGCGTTTATGCCCGATTTGGCAGCGGTACGACGGTGATTGAATTGCTCGACCGAATCGTGCCGCTCGAAGACGCCGATGTTTCCAAAGAACTTGCGCGTTCTTTCAAAAAGCAGGGCATAAAATGCGAGGTCGGCATTAAGCTCGACAAGCTGGAGAAATCGAAAAAGGGCGTGAAAGTGTCGGGCAAAAACGCGAAGGGCGATGCAGTTACATTCGAAGCCGAAATGCTGCTCGTTGCTGTTGGCCGCATGCCGTATCTGGAAAATCTCGGTCTCGAAAATACAAAGGTTGTAGTAAATCCACGCGGTACGATAAAAGTCAACGAATACTGCGAAACCGACGAACCCAACGTATTTGCAATCGGCGACGTTATCGACACCGCATGGCTTGCGCACCTCGCCTCAAAAGAAGGCATCATGGTCGTCGAAAAGATCGCTGGCAAAAAGGTTGAGCCGATCAAACACAATCTCGTCCCGAACTGCACCTACTGCGACCCCGAAGTCGCCAGCGTCGGCCTTACCGAAGCTAAAGCCAAAGAAGCCGGATACGACGTAAAGGTCGGCAAATTCCCGTTCTCAGCCTCCGGCAAGGCCCGCATCCTTGGCGAAACCGATGGCTTCGTCAAGATCGTCGCCGAGAAGAAATACGACGAGGTTCTCGGCGTCCACATCATCGGCCCGCACGCGACAGAGTTGCTTGCCGAAGCCTGCGTCGCCATGGCCCTCGAATCCACCGCCGACGAACTAGGCCGCATCATCCACGCCCACCCGACGGTGAGCGAAAGTGTGATGGAAGCTGCAGAAGGCGTCCATGATCTGACAATTCATATGTGACGCCTTCAGGGAGAAGAATGTACAGAATTCCTGACGACTTGGACCTCAATGACATCGTCAACTCAGAGATTCAGCAAATATGTTTAGGGCGTTACGATGTTCAGTTCCATTTCGCTTCGGGCACGATAGTAGCGGTTCAAGGCGATGTCACCCTGCTCGATGGTGACAAAGTCATTGGAACTTGGAACGAAGCGGGTAACTGGACAAGTCTTGGTTTTCAGCAGCTTCTAAATGTTGCGGTTACAGGATACTCCGTAGTTAATGATCGACTACTTCAGATCAATTTCGCCAGTGGATTGATCCTGCATTTGCATGATTACTCCGATCAATACGAGAGCTTTCAAATTTACCCAAAGGACAAAGACCAGATAATAGTTGTATAGGCCTCCAAGTTATGGCGATGACCAAAAC
>JANNGV010000674.1:0-1649 GCA_031404055.1 Chloracidobacterium sp. | reverse complement strand
AGAAAAAAGCGATTTTGGTACTCGAAGACGGGCGCACTTTTAACGGTGCGTCTTTTGGCGCTGAGGGTGAGACGTTGGGCGAGATGGTCTTTAACACGTCGATGAGCGGTTATCAGGAGATCCTGACCGACCCAAGCTATGCCGGGCAGATCGTCTGCATGACTTATCCATTGATCGGAAATTACGGCGTAAATGAAGAGGATACTGAATCGCGAAAGCCGTGGGCCGAGGGGCTTGTTGTACGCGAAGCAAGCCGGATCGCTTCGAACTGGCGTGCGACCGAAACGCTTGATTCATATCTCGTGCGTAATAATATCGTCGGGCTCGAACATATAGACACTCGCGCGCTTGTACGCCACATCCGCGATAAGGGAGCAATGCGGGCCGCCATTTCGACCGTCGATCTGAACGCCGAGAGCTTGTTGGCAAAGGTGCTTGAATCGCCGGCGATGAACAACCGCGAACTTGCTAGCTTTGTTACTTCCGAGCAGACATTCGACTATCCGGCGATCGACGAGCACGACTATCACGTCGTTTGCTATGACTTTGGAGTAAAAACAAATTCTCTTCGCGAATTCTCGAAAAGAGGCTGTCGGATAACGGTGGTTCCGGCCGATACATCTGCCGAAGATGCGATGGCCTTGAAACCGGACGGCATATTCCTCTCTAACGGCCCGGGCGATCCGGCCTCGATGACGAAAGTAGTCGAAGAGATCCGAAAGCTGACTGAAACACAAACGCCGATGTTTGGAATCTGCCTCGGACACCAGCTTATCGGCCAGGTTTTCGGCGGGGAAACCTACAAGCTGAAATTCGGCCATCGCGGCGGCAACCAACCGATCAAAGATCTGACAACGGGCAAGGTCGAGATAACCGCTCACAATCACGGGTTTGCCGTCGCCGAAGAAAGCCTGCCGGCCGATGTAGAAATAACCCACATAAACCTAAACGACAAAACCGTCGCCGGATTGCGGCACAGGACGCTTCCCGTTTTCTCCGTTCAGTATCACCCCGAATCTGCTCCGGGGCCGCATGATTCCGAATACCTGTTCAAACGGTTCATCGAACTGATGGGAAATAACCGGCCTTCCATCACATCTTAAACCTATTTGGTTATGCGGATTCGTCAAAGCACGTAAACGGTCCCCAACGAAGCATTTAATTTTGACCACCCTTACTACGTCGAGTATTCTTATCCAACGAGGAGAAAAAACATGGAACGTAAAACCGCAGACGACTATCCGCAGGAGTTATTGGATCTATTTCACGAGTACCAGCACGGCGATATTGACCGGCGGTCTTTCTTGAGCGGCATTGGAAAGTTCGCTGTCGGCGGGCTCACGGTCGCGGCGATCTTTGAGAGCCTGACGCCCAACTATGCTTGGGCGCAGACGGTGCCAAAGGACGACAAGGATCTGAAGGTGGGTTACGAAACTGTGCCGTCGCCCGCCGGCAATGGTTCGATCAAAGGCTATCTCGCTCGTCCCGCGAAAGGCAAGAAATTTCCTGCCGTGCTGGTCATTCATGAGAATCGCGGCCTTAATCCATATATCGAGGACGTTGCGCGGCGGCTGGCAAAGGCCGGTTACATGGCGTTTGCTCCGGACGGATTGACCTCGGTCGGCGGCTACCCCGGCGATGACCAAAAA
>JANNGV010000673.1:0-2933 GCA_031404055.1 Chloracidobacterium sp. | reverse complement strand
CGGTCGTCGCCTGCCGGTCATGCTCCCTGGCATACGCGCGGCGGGTGCGTTCTTGACAACCACCATCGCCTGATCGAACGCGGCGAGGCCTTCATCGTAATCCTTGTTCGCCATTTCGTATTTGGATTTTCTAAGGCTCGCCTCGGCCGACGCGGCACCTTCCTTATACGCAACATATCCACGATCTTTGTGGGCAGCCATCTTGCCGTTAAGCATGATTGGCGTACTGCCGACATAATCCGGAACCGCGGCCACGCCTTCCGCAAATTTCGCAATTGCAAGGTCGTAGTTCTTGGCCTTTAAGGCTTCTATGCCCTCCGTATTTGCTTTGGACGCGATCTCATCGCCCTCTTGCATTTTTTTATTCTTCGATTCGATTTCCGCCCGCTTTTTCAGAAACTCTTCCTGTTCCTTTTTCTGGGCAGCCGTTAATTGGCCGGCCGGTATATTAACAGCGGCGGCCAAAGTCTCTCTAACTTCAGCTTCCGTAAGCTTGCGGCCATCGCCTTGCTCAACAATGATCAAGATGTTTTCTCGGCCCGCTTTCACGTCGGGCTCAATCCGTGGCCCTATACCAGTGCCGCTCACGGCAAGAGCAAAAACCTGCCCGGGAGGGAATCCCACAAAGCTGAATTGTCCTTTTGCGTTGGTCCTGGCCGGAGGCGGCGTGCCCTTGGCAGTATCGGTCCGATAAGCGTCAACCACAGCGTCCGCGACGGGCACCATTGTGCCGTCCGCCTTCTTAAGTTTGACCTCACCCCTAACCGGAGAGCTTTGAGCAATTACTGCAACACTTCCCGCACAAAGCAGCGCGGCCGACAATAGAAACGTAAAATAAACCTTCCGATACATTTGAGATTCCTCCAAAACTGTTTGAAAACGCGAACCTGACCTAAGATGCTCTATTACGATAAAGGGTTCATTGAATTTGTTTATTCTAACTCAATTCGGCTGAAATATTGAAGTACAAATGCAGGTTTCTTGCATAAATCCGGGAACGAACGGCTTTATATTCGCCAGCCGTATGGTATCGTGAATTTTTGAACCTGTCTCGCTGCAAATAAGCATTATATGTCGACCAAGAGAATCTACAACTTCAGCTCTGGACCCGCCGTTTTGCCCGTTTCGGTACTCGAGAAAGCACGAGACGGAATGCTTTCATTTAACGGAACCGGAATGAGCGTGATGGAGATGAGCCATCGCTCCTCGCAATTCGAGGCGATCCTTGAATCAGCAAAACAAGGCATCCGAGATCTGCTGGACGTACCCCAAAATTACCAAATCCTATTTTTGCAGGGCGGAGCATCGCTGCAATTTTCGATGATTCCGATGAATTTTCTTGGCGACGGAAATTCAGCGGACCATATTATAACCGGTGCATGGAGCGAGAAGGCCGCTGTTGCCGCCCGTCGCTGCGGCATAGCGACTGAAATATATTCGTCAGCCGAACTTGGATTCAAATCGGTTCCGGCACAGGACGAGCTAAGATTCACAGCCGATGCCAGATACGTTCATTACGTGTCAAACGAAACGATACATGGCGTGGAATTCAAATATGATCTAAATGGGCTTGGAACGCCGGTCGTGTGCGATGCATCTTCGAACATTCTTTCTAAACCCATCGACGTCGGGCAATATGCGCTGATTTATGCCGGCGCTCAAAAGAACATCGGTTCAAGCGGAGTTACGCTCGTCATCATTCGCGATGACCTGCTTGAAACAGCACCGGCGGATCAACACGCAATGCTCGACTATCGGAACTTTGCAACGCATGGATCAATGCCGAACACGCCCAACACCTGGGGAATTTATTTGATAGATCTCGTTTGCGATTGGTTGAAAACTCAAGGCGGGCTCGCTGCAATAAAAGAAAGAAACGAGGAAAAAGCAGCTTACTTATACGCCGCGATCGACTCCAGCGACGGATTTTATCAGGGCCATGCCGACAGGAACGCCCGTTCGCTGATGAACGCCACCTTTCGTTTGGCATCCGAAGAGCTGGAGAAACAGTTTTGCGATGAAGCACTGGCGATAGGGTTGAGCGGACTTAAAGGCCATCGTTCCGTCGGTGGTGTTCGAGCCTCTATTTACAACGCATTTCCGAGGGCCGGAGTAGAAACACTCGTCGATTTTATGAACGATTTCGCGGACCGTAACAGGTGAATCTCGGATCAGCTTATCGCTATCAAAATTTCAAACAACTCTTCCTCATCTTTTTGGGAAACGGTCCTAAGGTCAATCAAAACTTTGCCTTCGACAACTCGGGCTATAACCGGAGGATTCGATCGCCTCAATAGCTCTTCAAGTTCGTGATCCGAATGTTTCGCATGCGTCACCGCTATGAGAGCAGTCTCGGGAGATACGTCAGGTGCCGCGCCGCCGCCCACTGCCGAATTGCCTGAAATGAGATCAAGTGTGATTCCACGCTTCAGATCGAGCATTCCCTCTAATCTTGCTTTGAACAACCGCGTTCGTTCGGTGATGGCTTCCGCCGACATAGACAGCATCTTTAGAACTGGTATGTCACCTTTTTCCGTCTCTCTTGCATACGAGGTGAGTGTGGCTTCAAGGGCGGCACAAATTGTTTTGTCGACACGCAACACTCGATACAGCGGATGTTTCCGCAGCCGGTCGATTAAATCCTTGCGGCCGACGATGAGGCCCGATTGCGGGCCGCCGAGCAGTTTATCACCGCTAAAGCTTACGATATCGGCTCCCGCGGATAAGGACTGGCTTATCACCGGCTCATCCATTAATCCGAGACCACTAAGGTCGATCAAGGCCCCGGAACCGGCGTCTTCGTAAAGCAATATCCCATTCTTATGCGCGAGCTCTGCAAGTTCGGAAATTGACGGTTTATCCGTAAATCCCACTATTCGGTAGTTCGACGGATGAACTCGTAGAATAAGAGCCGATCGGTCGTTTAACGCTTT